>JALUJE010000190.1 GCA_027057185.1 Helicobacteraceae bacterium
TGTTAACTTATTTTTATTAAATAAAAAAGGTAAAAAGAAAAAGGAAGATACATGAAATGCATACAATAACCTCTGTAAATTTTCATGAGAACCTACAAAAAACTGTTCAATATGTCCTAAGATAATTAATAAAATCAAGATCCCTTTTAAGCGGTCTGATTCTTCGAAACTCAATGTATCTGTATCTCTCATATTACCTCTTAACTAATTTGAACATTTTATCTATCATATGAGTAGTATGCTAAACTGTGAGATTTTTTTGATTATCTTCGCGGACTATCCGGCAATAATTACATTTCCAGGAGAAACTTTTTTGGTATATTGAGTATACCACTTTAGACCAACAAACAAGAGTATTCTCCTCTTTTCCACCACAAAAGTCAAGACAACTTTCAAAAAGACGTCATTCTATTATCCTATGATACCTGTTGTAACAATGTGGACTGAAAGATTGCTTTGCTTTACAACCTGTTCATAATTTTTTGTTGTTAACCTGCCCCAAAAATTAATCTCATTTCCATGGATAATTATGCGTACTGCTTAGAACTACTCGAAACTACATCTAAAAGAGAGTTATTGGATCGTATCCATATCGATTGTATAGAAGCCAACACAACAAGACGGTTTGATTAGAGAATTGCGGTGATCTCAGAAACTGTTTTGCTGCATTGTTGTACGGTTTGTGCCGTTTGCGCACTGCTAATCATATAGCAGTTTTCATTAACCGAGCCGATCTCTCCAATACTTTTGGCATAATAGAAGGTAGTGGTATTGGTTATGGAGATGCTCATGGGAGTATTCTGATAGGCTATATCGGTATCGGTAAAGCCTTGACACGCTATTGCGATAACATCATCATATGTTTTGGTATTGAGTGATTTGGAATCAAAATGATCTTTCAGGCTACATGTCAGCGTCATTGCGATGTCGTCAGCAGTATTGGGTACAGGTGTGTTGAGGATGTTATTGGCTACAGGATCACCCAGATCGGCAAAACGAACCATTGTAACGACGGCATCGAATTGTAAGGAGTTTGGGTCACTAATCTGTTGTGTTATTGCCGTTTGTGTGATGGTATAGGTTGTGTCCAGTTGCCCGTGCCCATCATATGCTTTGACGCTGTTGTTGCCAACCTCATAGCGTTGTGTCAATTCTGAAGTGGCCGTAGGCATGCTGCCATAGATGTGATTGCCCTCAGTATCTTTATAGGTGCGTTCAACAAAGGTGCTGAGCTGATTTTGTGCCGGCACGATATATTGACGTAAATCATAGGTACCGCTGGTTTTAAAATCAAGAGAAGTACTGTTATGATCGCTACTGCTACCACCGCAACCAACACTGAATATTGCTGCACTCACTAACAGGGTATTTCGTAAGCTACTCCATGGCATTGTGTTTCCTTTGTTATGTTATGAACTAATTTTAATATATTGAAATTAATACAATGTTAATAATCTGTTTCTTAAAGCAAAATTGTACGTCACAACTAATCAGCTATATTATAAAGATTTTTAATAATACTTTCCTATACTACCGTTGTCTGTTTCAAAAAGTATGTTAGTTACACTTTAGATTCCGTTTTCCCCCTCAATATGAGGAGTCTAAAGCTGTAATAGATAATTTTCTCTCCTTACAACTGATAACAGAATTTCTTGGCATGTTCTCATACAACATGGGACTGTCAAGATCAACCAAGCGTATGACATCCTGATGGGTCATCGCAATACACATTGCCGCCTCAATAGACATTACTCCTTCGAGCATTGATCCTAGCATACACGGTACCCGATACTGACGACATAATGCAATAATCTCCAGTGCTTTACTGATACCACCGCATTTCATGAGTTTAATATTGATAATATCCGCCCCGCCAGAGGCAATCATGGCACGGGCATCTTCAAGGACAAATACCGATTCATCGGCAATAATATCAATATTGGCGTATTGGGTAATGGCTCTGAGTGCATCGGTATTTTCAGCACTAACAGGCTGCTCGATGGCAACAATATCAACCCCGTGTAAGGCATCAATCATGGTAAGACTCTGCTCATAACTCCATGCCTGGTTGGCATCAACAATAATAGCGGCGTGCGGTACGGCATGTTTTACATGTAAAATGCGTTCAAGATCATTACCGTCATTTGAACCGACCTTGATTTTTAAAAGCGTATAACCGTTTTCATAGGCTTCTGCAGCATCACGTGCCATAATGTAGGGTGCATTGAGACTGATGGTGAGATAGGTTGAAAGTGGTATGTGTCTGCCCCCTAAAAAAGTGAGCAGCGGTTGTGAAGTGGCAGTGGCGTAGAGTCGGTAGATTGCCATATCGACGGCGGCTTTGGCACTACTGGCATGAGTACAGCTTTCATGTAATGCACGTAACATTGCTCTCATATCGGTAAAATGTACATGTAATATTTTTGGAGCAATATCATGGAGAATGTTATGTCGCATCGTTACGATGCTTTCGCCCGTAATGGCAACGGTCGGAGGGGCTTCACCGATTGCTTGCATACCTGTATCCGTCGTGAGGGTAAGTGTCAGACTCTCTACGGCATCGACTCGGCGCAATGCCGTAATAAAGGGTTTTTTGAGTGGTATGGTACTGCTTTGGAGTGTGATGCTACGAATGATCATGAAGCAATATGCTCTAACAGTGTCGCTACGCCCAGTCCGGCGACGGTACCGATAAGATAGCCCATGATCGCCATGAGTACCGCTACGCCAATGAGAGAACGATGGTATGCGGCGGCCAAAATGGGTGCAGATGCGACCCCGCCGATATTGGCGAGAGAGGCGACGGCAATACTAAAGAGATCGAGTTTAAAGAGTTTGGCGGCAAGGAGCATCATTAGGGCATGTAGAGCCAAAATCAGTATACCGGCAAATAGATAGATTGGCACACTGCTCATGCCCTCAAAACTTGCCCGTGAGCCAATAAGTGCAACCAGAAGATAGAGCATTGTTGTGGCAATATGACTACTGCCGTTATAGCGTCGCAGAGGTGTCAGTGAAGCAGCGACACCGAAGAATGTGGCAAGAAGAACCACCCAGGTTGTACTACTAAAACCACCGAATGTCGTGGCAAGAAGTTGGGTGATGAGGGCGACGCCCAATGCCAGAAGCAGGAGCGTCCAGTATTTGGGTGCTCCCATTTCACAGGCACAGCCTAAAATGGGGTCATGAACCGGTATGGCTGTTGCGCCTGTAAAGCGTTCAAAGCGTGACGCAAAAGGAACCAGTGCCAGTAGCAGCATGACCCATAAGGCATAATCTACAGAGTCGACAATCAGGGCATATCCCATCATGGTTTCATTGACATCGAGTGCTGAAGCAATGGCGAGCATATTGGCGGTACCGCCCATCCAACTGCCGCAGAGTGCGGAAAAGAGTCCCGCTTCTTGTAGATTGAAGTGCATTAAAGTAAAGACTGCAACAAAGGCAACGGCAATGGAAAGGGTAGCACTTACATAGGCAATGAGAAGCGGTCGCCCCAAATGGGCAAAGGCTTTAAAATCAAGTTGTAGCAGCATTAAAAAGAGCATGCCTGGGAGCAGATTGTTTTTGGCAGTTTGGTACGTGTTGCTTATAGCGTTATTGCTCTCCCATAAACCGAACGAGGCAGAGAGCATGGCGGTGGCATAGATGAGTACTACGGCAGGAACGGTTTTGAAAATTGGAGAGAGGTTTCGATGTTCGGCAATACCGAAAAGTGCAGCAAGGAGTGCGATGGAGAGCAGGTATGTCAGTGGTGATTCAATCATGTGCTATTGTATCATAAGCAAAAGCATGGCACAATGGTCACATGTATTATGATTTTGAGTTTTGGGTACTGTTTACCAGCTTTTTTTTAGTACTGACCTATTTGGTATTGGGTTTTATCATTGCGTTTGAAGTGGTGTTGGCCATGAGCGGTTCTTCCGTGGCGTTACAGTGGATAAAAAAACACTGCAGCTACAAAGAGCTTTATGCCGAGGTGATTGTCTTCTACCCGATGATACTGTTGGGCTACTTTTTTTTAGAGGTGGTGCCGCACTATCTTTTTGGCACACATAAAGCGGCGTTTGATATTCAAGATCTTTTTGACAGACTGTACCAAAATTAACACTAAGAGAAGTTTTTATGCCACAATATATTATTTTAGATACAGAGACCACCGGTACGCAAGATCAAGACCGTATTATTCAATTGGGATTTTTAGTTTTAGATAGCAAAAATGTCAGTGTCTACAATGCGTTTTGTTCCAGTGATATTCCTATCTCTTACGCTGCCATGGAAGTACACGGCATTACGCCGGAGCAGATCGAAGGCAAACCCTCATGTCAGGAAACCGAAGCGTTTGCAGCACTCAATGCACTGAATGTGAGTGAGAACTATTTGATTATTCATAATGCCCCGTTTGATCTGAAAATGCTGGAAAAAGAGGGGTTTGCATGTCATATGAAGCTCATCGATACGTTGCGGGTTGCCAAACATGTTTTTGAGGATGAAGAGGCACATCGATTGCAGTATTTCCGTTACAAGATGGGACTGTATAAGCAAGAAGAAGCGGAAGCGGAGGCGTTGGGTATTGTCGTGAAGGCACACGATGCCATCGGTGATGTGCTGGTGCTCAAACTCTTTTTAAGCGAATTGCGCAAAGCGGTTGAAGCAAAGTTTTCCAATGTCAATGCTGTCGAAATGATGGTGGAGTTGACGCAAAAACCCATTCTCATTAAAATGTTTCGTTTTGGAAAATACCGTGGTCAGGCGGTGGCAGATGTGGCACGGGAAGATAGCGGCTATCTGAAGTGGATGCTGGATAAAATGGAAAATCTGGATGAAGATATGCGTTATACTATCAACTATTACCTTCAGGGCTAAAACATGGTTTTGGTTGAGGTGATAATTTCACTCAAACGGTATGCCGCATCACGATGACGGCTACGTGCCGCCTTTTTCCAGAGTTGTTGTGCCTGGGTGATATCTCGCTCTACACCGTCCCCTTCAAAATACATTAGTCCCAGATAGTACTGTGCTTCAGGATCACGATCATAGGTAGCAAGAGGGTAAAACAGCTCATATGCCTCTGTAAATCTATTTTCCTGGTATAACGTAATGGCATCTTCAAGACAAGGTTGCAAAAGGACTCCTTTTTTGGCTATAGTCTGCGTTATGAATATGAAAGAATATCTCCCACTGACGTACCATACCGATCTGATTAAACTGTTCGCATCGCTGAATGATAAATCGGCGTTTGCATCACTGTTGTCGGCACTTTTCATTATGGTGGTATTTTACAACCATTTACCTACAGATATTCTTTTTGTCTGGTTTACGTTTAGTGTATTGTATATTGTCTTAAAATTGACGGTCGTCAATCGCCTCATACTGCATGTCAATGAGCCGAAACAACGTGACTACTATATTAAACTGCTCATTGCCGTAACATTTTTCAGCGGGATATTGTGGGGGTCGCTGAGTTGGGTTGTGGTCATCTATGCCGAAAGCAGTTACAGTTTTTTACTTTTAGGGATTCTTTTTGGATTGATGTCGGGTGCTATTTCAACGTTGAGTTCACTTTTTATTGTTTACGTCGCCTACTGTGCCCCTATGATAGGCATGCTGTTTAGTTCATTTATATATGCCGCTGACGAGGTTCGTACTTACATCGCCATCATGTTGCTACTGTTTGTATATATCATTATTTCGGCGTCATACCGAATGTACCGATCGTTGGAAGAAGCGATCATTTTAAAAAACATGGTTGAGGCATCACAGCATGAGCTCGAGGAGATCAACCTTTCGCTTGAGAGTCGCATTGCTAAAGCAGTACAGAAGAGTCGTGATCAAGAGCTTAAAATGTTACAGCAGTCCCGTCTGGCACAGATGGGTGAGATGATTAGCATGATCGCGCATCAGTGGCGCCAACCCCTGTCTGCCATCGCATCAACCGCAGCGTCACTGAAGCTCAAAATAGGACTTGATCGCTACGATAAGGAGTATTTCGATGACAATGTTGAAAAAATTTCGCAATTTTCGCAACATCTCTCTAGTACCATAGATGATTTTAGGCATTTTTTCAAAAGCAATAAAAGTGAAGAAGAGTTCTTTATGTGTGATGTGGCAAAAGGATCGTTAACAATTATCGGTACCTCTTTAGCAAACAAGAATATTAGCGTTATCACGCATTACCGTAGCGCGTTTACCGTATTGAGTTATTTTAATGAACTCAAACAGGTCTGTTTAAATCTTATTAAAAATGCCGAAGATGTTCTGTTGTTAAAAGAAGTAGCAGAACCTACCATTTGGATTCGTACTTACCATGATGCGACACATGTATATTTGGAAGTGGCCGACAATGCCGGCGGTGTAGATGCCGGGATTATGGATAAAATTTTTGACCCCTATTTTACGACTAAAGAGCGTTATGACGGTACAGGATTGGGGTTGTATATGAGTAAGACCATCATAGAAGAACATTGTTCGGGACGTTTATATGTTACTAACGGCACTGATGGCGCTATCTTTACTATTGCGCTTGCGGCACATACTCAAATAAATGATTTATTGCCTGATGAAACTTCAGCGGATCGACCTGAGTCCCGTGAACCATCATAGCGTAGTGGAGGTGTGGTCCGGTGACTCGACCGCTACGACCGCTGAGTCCGATGACTGCTCCTTGTTTTACAATATCCCCTTTTTTTACATGTAGGGCACTGAGATGATAGTAACAAGAATAGATGCCTTCACCATGATCAATAACGATGGAGTTCCCAGCATAGTAGCGATCTTTGGCAATGACGACGACGCCATCGTTGGTGGCATGAATGGGGGTGCGCATTGCCGCTCTGAAGTCGGTACCGCTATGGTAGCTTTTGAGGGTATTGTTATACATACGTGCAGTACCAAATTGACTGGTAATGTGTGAGTCCATCGGTGCTATAAAAGGCTGGTGCCAGTAACGTTTTTTGGTAAACGTACCATAGATTTTCATGGCATCATGATATTCACGTGTCGTTCGTTCACGCTGTGTTTTATTGGGTGTCACTTTCGAAGAGGCCACCGTAATGGTCTCGGACGTGTAGTTGCCCTGGGTAATGTTCAATTCCACGGTTTTTTGACCGCCTGTATAGGTAATGCGTACAGTTTTTAGACCCGGATGACTACGGTAGTTTACCGGAATGAGTGCAATGCGTTTGGAGGTGTCGGAGGGATGCTGTAAAATTGGAATGCTTTTATTTCCGAACGTCAGGGTGGCATCGGCGGGAATTTTGGAAAAGGTTAGTATTTTTGTGGTGCCTTTTACGACACTCTGCGCGCCTGAAAGTGTCAACGGCAACCATAGGAGCAGGGCTATAACATATTTCAAATGAGTCCTTTTTAGCTACAATGTGGCAATGAATAATATAAAAGATATTGTAGCCAAACTCAATGAGAAACGGAACGTCTTTATTACCGGCGGTGCTGGAGTGGGTAAAACGACACGAACACGTGAGATTATTGCACACTATGAGTCTTGTGGAAAGAGTGTGGCACGTTTGGCATCAACGGGTATGGCAGCGACATTGTTGGGTGGTCAGACCCTGCATAGCTTCTTTGATTTGGGCATTGCTCAAAATATTTCCGATCTGGAAAGGCGTCACAAACTCGATATCGCCAAAAAAACAGCTCAGCGCATCGGTGCTATGGATCTGATTGTCATTGACGAGATATCTATGGTCAGTGCCGCGCTTTTTGACATGTTGCGTCTGCGTCTGCTTCAAGCAGAATATAGCGGTGCACTGCTGGTGGTCGGTGACTTTTTACAATTGCCGCCGGTGGTTCGGGGTCATGGGCCTGTTTTTTTTGCTTTTGAGTCAGAATCATGGCAGCGATGTGCCTTTGAGACCGTGACATTGACACAGGTATATCGTACACGAGATACCGCTTTTATTGCCCTGCTCAATGCGGTACGTTTTGCACAACTCACGCCCTCGTATCTTGAGATGCTCGAGGCACTTGTCAAGCCGTTGCCTCAGGATCATGCCGAGGTTACCTTTTTGTTTGGAAAAAATCAGAGCGCCGATACGCATAACAGAAAACTGTTAAACGAACTGGAAGGAGCGCATTACCGTTTTTCTACGGAAACGGTGCTGCATGCTAGCACCCTTGGACAAAAGGATGTAGAGCGTTTTTTGGAAGAGGCGCGGGTTCCAAAGGTTTTGGAGCTTAAAATTGGGGTACCGGTGCTTTTTACCCGAAATGCATGGAACTATTTTAACGGAGAACGTGGACGGGTTGTTTCGGTACATACGCATTGTGTGTATGTTGAAAAAGAAGATGCCACGGTAGTGAAACTAGAACGGATATCTCTTAGTAAAACTCGATGGGATGAGAAACGGATTGATGGAAAAAATATTGCGGTGGAGGTACCGCTTATAAGCCTCTACCAATTTCCGTTGACTTTGGCGTTTGGTATTACCATACATAAATCACAAGGGATGAGCCTACATGATTTAGTGATTGCCACACATGAGATTTTTGCGCCGTCACAATTTTATGTAGCGCTATCACGTGCCATCTCACCCCACCGATTGACATTGCTACGACCCAATAGAAGCTGGCAGCAGCTCAGTTTTGTTCATCAAAAGGCACGAAAATTTGTTCAGGAGACGATAGAAAAAAAGGAGGTATCGGGAATGATTCCCTAATACCTAATTGATATATTACAATCTCACCTAGAGGTCGTTGGCATGATCGGCAAGATATTCTGCAACACCCTCGGTAGAGGCTTTCATACCTTCATCACCTTTAGTCCAGCCTGCAGGACATACTTCGCCGTGTTCGTTGGTAAAGAGCATGGTGTCGACCATACGGATCATCTCGTCAATATTACGTCCTAATGGAAGATCGTTAATAACAGCGTGACGCACGGTACCGTCTTTGTCAATTAAGAATGATCCGCGAAGCGCAACGCTTTCGCCGAATAGTACATCATAATCTTTTGAAATGCTTTTAGTTAAATCGGCAACCAGTGGATATTTGATG
>JALUJE010000191.1:0-7801 GCA_027057185.1 Helicobacteraceae bacterium
GGGAATGGATATGATCCCCTTTTTTCAATGGATGTTAATGGTTGCTCCCGTTGTACTTTCCATGCTGTTGGTGGTAGGTTTCATTCTCTCCTTGGGGGTGAGAGAATTACATGTAGAAAAGCAAGATCATCTTGATCCTCTCAATACCGATCAGAAAAAAGTGCTCTACGTTCTTGGCGGATTGATTATTGTACTACTGGTGAATGCGCCCATTAAACCCTATTGGAGCGGTTTGGGTATGAGTGAGCCGCTCATACTGCTTAGTGCCGGACTCATGCTCTTTCTGCCACCATTTCATCAGTTGGAGTGGAAAGCGGATGCTAAAAAAGTGCCGTATGAGATTATGTTCTTGTTTGGTGCCGGCTTCTCCATTGCCAAAGCCTTTTCCCAGACGGGGCTTGCCGATGAAGTTGCCTCTTACCTGGTGAGTATGACGACGTTGGACCCGCTGATGCTACTACTCTGTATTGCCGTACTCATTACATTTACGACCGAGATTACATCCAATACGGCACTGATCTCGATTATGCTGCCCATTATCTACTCTGTAGCCGAGCAGACAGGTATTAATACCACACTGTTCATGATGGTTGCTACCGTCTGTGCCAGTTATGCATTTATGCTTCCCATTGCCACTGCCCCCAATGCTATTGCGATGAGTAGCGGTGTGGTACATATTAAGACCATGGCGAAATATGGTGTCGTTTTTAATCTTGTCGGTATCGGCATTATTGTGTTCGTTGCCGAAGTGTTTTGGAAAGCACTGTTATAGATGCAAATTGATTATGACCATGCGATCTTAGAACATTTTATTCCCGTCGCGTATGAGGAGCTCTGCAATGATCTTGTACGTCATTTACAACTTGATACATCAAGTTATCTAAAGATGGCTCAAGCATTACGCCGGTACTACCATCACCGTTTTTACGATGAATTGATGCAGTTGAAAACGCGCTATCGACCTTTTAATCCTGACAGTGATCTGATTTCGCGTCATACTTACAATACTGCAGAATACGGGGCATTAAAAATGGAACTTGTCGATGCCGTTATACCGCTGCTACAGCGCGCTAATTATGAGGAATTAACGCAACAGACGCTCCATGCCGCTATGAATAAAACCTCACCCTACGGTGTTGAAGTGAGTGTTGATTTTGATGATTTTGAAGAGATACTGCTCTTTTTTCGCGGTGAAGCACACCGGTATGACGAGAAACGTCACTGGCGGTCTCTCTATCTGAAAAAAGAGCGTATTCGCGTGGATGTCTACCGTCGTCTGTTTCTTCTGCTCAAACCCAAACGGCTCGAAGAGCGTGCGAAGGAGATTGCCCGACATCAAGGGCGCGACGTAGAACGCGTTAAGAGGACCTTATGTAAACATAACGTGGTTCTGCTTGAAGAAGAGCCGCGCGAACGTATCTATATGAAGCTTTTTAAAGATATTCCCCATGCCGATTTGGAGATGCTATTCCCCAATACCCGAGTGAAAATGACCCTGAAAGACAAACTGAAAATTGGAATTACCGGTGGTGGTGGCACTATTGGTGGTTTAGCAACGTTCATGGGGAAACTTGGTACGATGATGGATCCACTCTCACTGTTGGCAGCTGTGGGGGCTTTTGGCGGCGTGCTATGGCGTCAGATCAAGACCGTACTTACTCACCGAACTCGCTATATGGCGCGTCTGGCAAAAAATCTTTATTTTTATAATCTGGACAATAATATTGGTGTGGTGACGCATTTGGTTGATATGGCAGAGAGTGAAGAGAGTAAAGAGGCGCTTATGGCATATTTGTTTCTTTCTCAAGATACTCCCCCGACAGATGCTGAAGCATTAGATGAGGCCATTGAAACATACATGCGAGAAACCTATAAGGTTCCTATGAATTTTGAAGTCAATGCAGGCGTACAAAAACTTGTGGAACTGGGACTTGTACAGAGAAACGGGACGGGCATCCATGCTGTAAGTATTGCCGATGCGCTGATACAACTCAATAGAGTTAATGCCGTTTCATCATGAGTCGGTAGAGGTCTTGTAGTACTAAAAATAGGCATAAAAGCCACAATGAATTTAGGATAATATTGCTTTGTAAGCCTTGCACATAGAGGAGGGGAAGTCCTAAAAGTATGGGCCATTTAAGAAAATAAAAAAATAAGATAGCACTGCCGTATAATGTTTTCATTATAGATATAGTACCCAGTTACATGTAAAAAATGGTAAAATCTGCTCAAAAAAGGAGTAGTAATGATTGTACATATCGTCATGTTTGTGTTTAAACAGCAGAACAAAGAAGAAAATATATACCGGACAAAAGCGATGTTAGAAGCACTGGTACAGAAGATAGAAGTACTGCAAAGTATGGAAGTCGGCATTGATTTCAGTCGAAGCGAGCGCTCCTTTGATCTGTCATTGTACTCGATATTCAAGACGAAAGAAGATTTGCGTATGTATGCAACACACCCAGCACATCTTGAGGTGGTAGATTTTATTAAAGCCGTAACTCAGACGAGCAAAGTCGTTGACTATGAGCGTTAAGCTTTTAATCCTTTTAGGAGCGTCTGCATACCCATCTCAAATAGGGCATCAAAATTATTTTTGACATGCACGTGCCCGTCAATGAGTAAATTGGAGAGCCCGTGAATCATCGACCATACGGTTGTAGCTTGTAGGATAGGGTCTTCTTTTTTAAAGAGTCCACGCTCTTGAGCCTCAATGAGCAGTGCTACCAATGCGTGAAAACCGCATGCCTGCTCTTCATCGTTAATATCACAGCTCTCCTCGCGTTCTCGCATCAGTTCATCACCAAAAATCATGCGGTAGATGGCCGGATTGTCCATGGCAAAGTAGATATAGGCACGACCCATCTTTTCAAATCGAGTGACGACATCTACAGTAGGTTCTTCAAGTATAGGAGAAATACACTCATGAAGTGCCTCAAATCCCGCACCAATAACAGCTTTTAGTAACGCGTCTTTGGAATCAAAGTGACGGTAGATTGCAGAACGTGATGTTCCAAGACGCTTTGATAGCTCCCGAAGCGTGACACTTTCAAGCCCCTCTTTTTCAATCATTTCTAATGCAGTATCAATAAGTGACTCTTTGAGGTTGCCATGATGATATGCCTGTTTCATAGAGAAATTATAGCATATTAGTACTGGATGTTGACACAGGACACATAATAATGTTAACATTGTCAACATAATTACCTTTCAGGAGTTTAGTATGCGAATATTGTTACTGTTTGTTCTTACCCTTAGTTCTTTGTATGCCATCAGTTATAAGGCACTGGCTCAAAAAAGCGATGATGCCACTGCAGGTTTTCAAGATGCTCAGTCGACGATGAGTATGACGCTCATCAATGCTTCGGGACAGAAGCGGGAACGGTTGATGGCAATGAAAGTACTTGAAGGAAAGTCGGGCGATAAGTCGCTCATGGAGTTCCTCTCTCCTGCAGATGTCAAAGGTACCAAGTTTTTAAACTATGAACATATTAATAAAGAAGATGATCAGTGGCTGTATCTGCCGGCACTCAAACGTATTAAACGTATTGCATCCAAAAATAAGTCAGGTGCGTTTATGGGAAGTGAATTTAGCTATGAAGACTTGAGTGCATTTAATGTTAACAAATACCGCTATCCCAGCGGAGAGGTAACAATGGGGATGTTTGAGAGTAAAGAGGTCTATTTGGGCGAGAGTATACCTGTTTCCAAATATTCGGGTTATACCAAATTGAAAACCTGGATTGATCCGAAAACATTTTTGATTTTAAAAATTGAATATTACGATCGTAAAAATGAGCTACTTAAAACAGCACTCTTTGAGGATTACAAGCAGATTAAAGGGGTGTGGCGTATGGGAAAAATTATTATGAGTAATGTTCAGAATGACAAAAAGACCATTTTGGTTTGGAATGACGAACGCATAAAAACCGGTCTGAGTGACAAAGATTTTCAAAAGCGTGTTTTGAAACGATGAAATATCTCTGTATGCTTATCGCCCTGACTCATGCTCTTGCCGCCGAGATTGAGGTGCAGGGACATATCGGTCTTGAAGGGCAATGGTACACACAACTTCCGAATGCAAAGCATCAAAATAACGTTATTGCTTTTGAAACCGTGGAAATGCATTATGAACATGAGGCACTGCAGCTTCAGGCTTCGCTGTATGCCCAGCAAGATTATGATGACCTAGCAGGCAGTGCCGATAATGACCGAACATTTGTGCGCCTTGAAGAGTTGTATGGAACTTATGAGTTCAATGATAGTATGCTTTTTTTCGGACGTAATATTCGTTTTTGGGGTGCATTGGAGGTTCGTAATATTGTTGACGTCTTTAACCCCATAGATATGCGAAGTGATATTTTCAATACCGATAAAATGGGGGTATGGAACGTTGCTTACACCTACTACAGCGATGCAAGCGAATGGTCGGTTATACTCAAGTTGTATGAAGAGAATCAAAAAATGGCGGCATATCCATATGCCTACTATGTATTTCCACCATTTGTGACGTATGATCATATGCTGCAAAGTGAATCTTCACGGTACCGTCCGAGTATCTATTTGAGTTATGTGAGCTCACTGGATTGGGAATACCCGCTCGATGTGGCACTGATATTTGAAAATGGTTACGATTCGCAGCGTTATTTTCTCTCAGACAGAGTGTTTGAGAGCAGTAGTGTTAGTGTAACAGCACATGCCTATCTTGTCAATAAGGTTATGAGTTACAATACCATGGTTGTCGGTGCTACACTCCTCAAGCTTGAGGCACTCTATACGGATGTTATTGACAACGAAAGGGTTTCAGACTATTACCACCTGGGACTTGGTGCTGAGTATACCCTGACATTTGACACCCTTTCAGGTGATTTGGGACTCATTGGCGAGTATTATCGTTACGGTAGACTTGAGCATGGAAAATTGAGTGATTTGGAACTCTATGAAACCTTTCAGAACGATCTTTTTTTAGGAGTGCGCTATACGTTTAACGATGTTGATGACAGTTCCCTGATCGGAGGTGTCATACAAGATTTGGAGTATCATGAGAGGGTCTGCTATGTGGAGTATGAGAGTCGTTTTGGTGATGCCATTAAGCTCAATCTTGATTATCGTTATATTGATCCCTCATCACGGTATCAGACTGCCTATGCGTTGCTCAAAGAGCATGAGCGTTTGGGTCTGAAACTAAGTTATTATTTTTAATATATTGGAGTAGATGTATGAATGCCTTTGTCAATTTTGTTGTTCGGTTCCGTTGGATTATTGCTATTACCATTCCTCTGATTACGGTGATGTTCGCTACCCAGCTAAAACATCTTGAATTTGAGGGAAGTTACCGTATCTGGTTTGGCGAGAATTCTCCTATTTTGAAAGAGTATGATGAGTTTCGTTCGGTGTTTGGTAACGATGATGCGGTTCTCATTATGTTTAAAGATGAGAAGGGTATTTTTAACCCAAAAGCATTGCATGTCATTGACCGTATTACCAAAAAACTGTGGAAGACCAAATATATTGCCCGGGTTGATTCGTTGACGAATTATCAGTATATCCACGCTGATCCTGAGGTTCTCGATGATGTGATTGTTGAAGATTTTATTGAAGATGTTGATGCATTGAGCCAGGAGGATCTGAAGGAAAAAGCACGCATTATTCAAGGAGAGGAGATGGTGATAGGACACCTTCTGAGTGCTGATGCCACCACGACTATGATTGTGGCAAGAATGACTCCAAAAGCTGGAGATGACCCTGAAGTGTCCAAAAAACTTGAGGCTGCCGTACAGGCGATTGTAGCTGACGAGAAGACAAGTGGTTACCGTTTTTATCTTGGAGGCGGTCCGATTTTAAATATGTCGTTTATTTCGTTGGGTGAACACGACTCTGCAACCTTTACACCATTGGTGCTACTGATTTCGATGGTACTGTTATGGATTATATTTAAACGTCCTTCTGCGGTCTTGTTGAGTATTTCGGTGGTAGTGTTTACGTTTTTAATTGTTCTTGCCGTACAGGTGCTTTTGGGTTATAAAATGAACAATTTTACCGCCAATATGCCGGTATTTGTTGTGGCCATTGGTATTGCCGATGCGATGCATATTTTTTGGATTTACATGATCGGACGTAAAAAAGGAATGGAGAATATTCAGGCCATTCACTACAGTCTGCACAAAAACTTTTTGCCCGTACTCTTAACCTCGGTAACGACAGCGGTTGGATTTGCTTCACTGGGAATTTCGGCAGTTATTCCCATTAAAACCCTGGGAATAGCAACCGCAAATGCTGCATTGCTGGCATTTGTATTGACCATCTTATTTGTACCGGCAGTTTTGGCCATTTTAAATCTTAACATTACACCGACACCAAATGAAGCAGGCAAAGATCAGCATAAGTTTGCTAGACATTACAGTCGTTTTATTATGAAATATGACCGTCAAATTATTATAGTCAGTTCCCTCTTTTTTCTTGTGATTGGAGCGGGCATTGCTCATGTCAAAGTCGATTCCAATACGGTACGTTACTTCGATGAGCATGTTCCTTTCAGAGAGACGGTAGATTTTGTTCAGAATAACTTGACTGGTCCCATGAGTTATGAGATTATTGTTGACTCCAAAGTCAAAGACGGCATTAAGGAACCGGAGTTTATGAAAACAGTTGAACGCTTTTACGAAGCGTTTGACGCGACATATCCTGCGATGCGTCATATCAGTTCTTTGAGTGATGTGGTAGAGAAATTCAACGAGGTAATGAATGGCTCTAAAAGTATTCCTGAGGATAAAAACCTGATTGCCCAATACCTGTTGCTCTATTCGCTCTCTTTGCCCCAGGGCATGGAAATTAATGACAGAATGGATGTTAATGAGCAGTTTCTTCGTATCTCGGCTGCGATGGATGTGGTCGATACTTCAGTAGATTTGGAGATGATTTCATGGATAGAATCTTGGTGGGACGCTACACCGTATGCGGCAAAAGTGAACGGACAGACGGTAATGTTTGCACACATGCAAAATGATGTTACCGCAACGCTGATTGATTCAATTATGTTAGCTATTTCGGCGGTCTCTATTATGATGCTCTTTATTTTTAGAAATATTCGGATGATTCCACTGTTTATTATTCCCAATATTTTGCCTATTGTGCTGGTGGTGGGCGTTATGGGCTGGCTGGGTCTGACTATTGATATTGGAGTCGCAATTTCTGGAGCCATTATTATTGGGGTGGCCGTGGATGATACCATTCACTTTTTGGTCAAATACCGTGAAGCTCGCCGTCGCGGTGAAAACTTTGAATCATCGTTGACGTATGTCATGCAATATGCCGGTAGTGCTATTATTTTTACGACATTGGTGCTGAGCAGTGCTTTTATGATATTTATTTTTAGTGATTTTCTGCCCAATGTCAACTTTGGTTTCGTAACGGCAATAGCGTTAATAATTGCCGTATTGGTAGATTTGCTGATGCTGCCGGCCATTTT
Source organism: Helicobacteraceae bacterium (assembly GCA_027057185.1). Classification (GTDB taxonomy): domain Bacteria; phylum Campylobacterota; class Campylobacteria; order Campylobacterales; family Sulfurimonadaceae; genus QNZR01. The sequence goes on from JALUJE010000191.1 coordinate 7,469, forward strand.
AAGCCGTTATGACCGTGGTAAGAAAAGTCTGCTGGTGTAGTTCCTTTACAAAAACTAAAAAAAGGAGCGTATATTTTACATGTGTTCTCTTTTTTACGCATTCTTGGCGATAATTACGAACAGTTTTATAAAAGGAATTTGATGAACGGTTTTTTTAAACCTTTACAAGTAGAGATCGCCCATTACCAAAAAAATTTGGCCAAAAACAATTTGGTGTGTGATAAAACCAATCAGATGTTTTTGGAGTTAAATCTCAATATTTTAAGTTACATGGCTAAAGAAGATGCGCTGAAGCTAGATATTTTTGGAGAGTATAACATTCTTACAATGGGA
>JALUJE010000191.1:7811-8999 GCA_027057185.1 Helicobacteraceae bacterium
CTCGGGTAAAACCGACGAGAAAGCGCAAGCTGTGCTCTTAATGTTCTTTTTGCGATTTGCCGAAGAGATGAAAATCAAGTATGGCAGCATTGAGAATACTTCACTTCAAAAGTTGCATGCCATTATGACGGCAAAAGGGTACAAATATCCTGAGTATATCAGTGCACAACGTCGCTTTGCTTTAGAGCGTCTTTCGGTGCTCATTCACCGTAGGGAAGCACTAAAATAGTGCTTAGTGTACTATTATTTTAGGTGCGGTGAGAAAGTGCATCTTCAAAAGATGCATCACTGCCGTGTTTACGTTGCCGGCATATTTTATCTCTTTGTACGGCACCATTACACCCTGAACGGGTCGATAATCTTTATAGAGTGTGACAAACTCCATGGTCTGAGCTCCCATCTGGAGTTTCCCAATGACTTTATCGACCAGATAGCGCTCTTTTGAAACAAAATATTGTGCACTAATGCTTCCTTGTGTCAGTGTTAAAATGTAATGCTTGGCATCTTCAGAAGCATGAATATGACTCAATTTTCGTTGTAGCACCAGTGGGTGGTAAAGGCGCATGAGCTGTAGCTTCATAGCGTCGAGCATGGGACCTTTTGCTTGAATGAGTTGATCATCAAATTTTTTGGTACCATAGTTGTTATGCAACATGCGTATTTCAGTCTTGTTAGGGTAGAGCAGTTTTGTAGAGAGTGAGTTGGGCATCATGACCTTACGTTCATCGGTTCCGTTGGTATCGGTGGTTTTGGTTTCAATGTTCCAAAACTGCTCGTACGCATTCAGCTGTTGAATGTTCTGCTTGCCCCCATAAGCGACAATCATTCTTTTAATAATGACGTCCGCATGAGGAGTGTCATTGGCTAAAAGCCCGGCAGTAAGTAGTGTAAGGGTAAAAAAAAGGTTACGAAACAGTGTCATGATACAATATCCTTGTAGGTGATGTTATTAGCGTAGAACTGTAACGTATTTGTAACTTTACGAAACATAATTTTAAGAATTAGTCGTAATATTTCAGCTGAATTATCAAAAGACAAATGATAATGTACCGTTAAACTGCTACGTTTTTTTGTGCTTCAATGCGTTCAAGTTTCTCTTCAATGTTGAGCAGGGCTTCGACTTTCTGCTCGTAACGTACTTCGAGATCATTCAGTTCGTTTGCCAGTACACTAATGCCTTTTTCTTCA
>JALUJE010000192.1:0-332 GCA_027057185.1 Helicobacteraceae bacterium
TTCTGTTGAAGCACTCAAGACGGCAAACCTTTTAAAAAGTCTGTCTGTTAATGCGCTCATTAGCGGTGAGCGTGGGGTAGGCAAAAAAAAGCTTGCCCAATACATCCTTCCTAGTGCACCGTTATATAGTGCCGAAGATTTTGATGAACTGATTACCGAGATACAAAGTAGTTCTGAAATCATCATTACCCATGTGGAAAACTCTCCCAATTTACAACGCATTGCCAACGAGTTAGAAAAAAGTAATATTCGGGTGGTGGCAACTTGTAGCAGTCATTATCACGCAGAGATCCTGGACGAACTGTTTGACATTACCATAGAATTACCTGCAT
>JALUJE010000192.1:342-2824 GCA_027057185.1 Helicobacteraceae bacterium
CTGAACGGATTTGTGGCGTACAGGAGACCTTTGAATTTGATAGTACCTATGTTGATTTGAGCGAAAATGCTTCGTCACTTCGCCGACAGCTCTTTTTGCACTATTTATTGGCGGATGTAGATGAGAACGATCTCATGGAACTGCTTGAAAAATATCTGTATGACAAACTCGGTTCGAACAATGATTATCGCAAATTTTTGCATCTGTATGAGGTGCCGTTGATTCGTTCCGGCTTGAAAAAATTTCGTTCACAGTTGAAACTGGCGTCGGTACTAGGTTTAAATAGAAATACGTTGCGTAAAAAGATTCAAGAGAATCGTACGTACCAACTTGAAGATTAAGGAACAGTAGATGAGTAAAAAAATTGCAATGATATTTCCGGGGCAGGGTTCTCAAGGTATCGGTATGGGAAAATCGTTTTACGAGGGCCGTGCCAAAGCCCGGGAGATGTTTGATGCCGCAGGAGAACGTATTGGCGTTGATTTTAAAGCACTGCTTTTTGAGGAGAATGATACCATTAATGAGACGGCATATACGCAACCGGCTATTTTATTGGTTTCCATGGTGGCGTATGAGCTGTTTAAAGAAGAATGTCCGGTGGCGGCGACACTGTTTTTGGGGCACTCTCTGGGTGAATTCAGTGCGGTATGTGCTGCAGGTGCCTTAGATTATCTCGATGCCGTGGAACTGGTACATCATCGCGGTATGCTGATGCAGCAGGTCTGTGAGACCATTGATGCAGGTATGATGGCACTGGTAGGTCTGGATGATGCCACAGTAGAGCAATTGAGTCAGGAAGCCCGTGATGCCGGTAAGAAAATCTGGCCCGCAAACTATAATCAGGATGGTCAGCTTGTAGTCGCCGGCTTAAAGACCGATCTGAAGGCTATGGAGACGACGTTTAAAGATGCCGGAGCCAAGCGAGCCATTGTATTGAATATGTCGGTTGCAAGTCATTGTGCCCTTTTGCAACCTGCTCAAGAACCATTACGAACCGAGCTTGAGCGTATGCTTAAGGAGCGTTTTTACGCACCCGTTATCTCCAATGTATCGGCTCAGCCTTACGAGAGTAAGGAGGAGGCGCTTCATCTGTTAGTGGAACAGTTGGTGCAGCCGGTACGGTACAAACAGTCCATTGGAGCCGTTGCACCCCAGTTGGACTATGCGATTGAGTTTGGAAATGCAGCCGTGTTAAAAGGGCTGAACCGACGTATTGCCAAAACACTACCTACACTTAACGTTTCCGATATGGATTCATTACAGCACGTGGTCGAAACGCTTTCATGAATATCGCATTGGTTCAAAGTGATCCTCGACTCAACCGGAGTAATCTAACGCATGTTTTGGAGGTTATAAAAACCAATAGTGCCGATGTGATTGTCTTTCCCGAATTGGCATTAAATGGGTATTTGCTTCAAGATAAGGTATTTGAAGACGCTTTCGCTCTGGAGGAATTAGAGGTATTGCAAGAGGCGAGCCGGCAGCGAGATATTGTTGTTGGTGCTGCTATTAATGATGCGGGTCAAACGTATAACAGTGCACTCTATTTTAGCGGAGGCTCACTGCTTCACATGCACCATAAAATGCATCTTCCCAATTACGGTATGTTTGAAGAGGCACGCTACTTTTTTAAAGGCGATGCCATCACCTGTTTTGATACTGCTTTTGGCAGTGCGGCAATGTTGGTCTGTGAAGATTTATGGCGTGCTTCGGTTATTGCGACACTTTCGAACCTCAAGCCCGACCTGATCTACGTATTGGCGGCATCACCCTCACGTGATTTTAGCAATGACGGCATCGGTATAGAGTCTCAATGGCAGGCATTGTTGACCGCTACGGCACTGCTGTGCAGTGCCTATGTTATTTTTGTCAACCGTGTCGGATTTGAAGACGGTTTGGGATTTTGGGGTGGTAGTCGTGTTATTACGGCACAAGGAGTATGTGAACATCAACTCGAAAATTTTGAAGAGCAGACGGTTACCTTGCCTCTGAACCATACGCTTCACAGAGTTCAAAAATGGATGGCAAAAATTGATTAAAGAGTATTTATGACAATAGCAATTATGGGGGCGATGCCCGAAGAGATTGAACCGATTTTAGATCGCTTGGGAGAATATGAAACACTAACGTATGCGCAAAACCGCTATTTTACATGTAAATTTGATTGCCATACTCTGGTGATTGCCTATTCAAAAATCGGTAAGGTTTTTTCTGCGTTGACTTCGGCAACACTTATTGAGAAATTTGGTGCCGAAGTACTGCTTTTTAGCGGTGTTGCCGGAGGGATTAACCCTGAACTCAAAATCGGTGATTTGATTGTTGCAACGAAACTGTGCCAGCATGATCTTGATATCACCGCATTTGGACACCCTTACGGCTATGTTCCTGAAGGTGCTGTCTATATTGAGAGTGATACCCGCTTGCGTCAGCAAGCGTTGGAAGTAGCTGCTGAGATGGGTATTGCTTTAAAGGAGGGCATCAT
>JALUJE010000193.1 GCA_027057185.1 Helicobacteraceae bacterium
GTATTGAGCTCTTTGGGCGTCATCAGTGCATGAACGGCCTCTGTCAGCTTTTTATTTTCAGGTTCATCGGCATCGCCAAACATGATTTTGTAGGCAGAGAAGACACAATTTTTACAGATATAAACGCCGTTTCCGGCAATGAGCGGATTTTCATCACTCTCTTTGGCTTCACAGAAGCTACAGTGTCGATGCATCATAAATTTTTCCTTTCATACGGAATGCCGCGTTTTGTTTTCAATACAAAGTTACAAAGATTTTTTACATGTAAATTGGTGGTAGTTTCTAAAAGTTCCAGAGCACACGTTTTCAGCGGTTTACCCGACTCAAAAAGTTCCCGATAGGTACTTTTGAGCGCATCAATGTCGGAACGTTCCAGTCCGCGACGCAGACCGGTCAGGTTGAGTCCGCGCAATGATGCACGATTGCCTTCTGCCATACAGTATGGCGGGATGTCCTGTGCCAGTGCCGAGGCACCGCCTACCATGGCATATTCACCAATATGAACAAACTGATGAACGGGAGTCATCCCGCCAATAACGGCAAAGTCACCCATTTCGACATGCCCGGCCAGAGTGGCAGCGTTGGCTAGAATGCAGTGATTGCCGATAATTACATCATGTCCCAGATGGACATAGCCCATAAAAAGATTGTGCGAGCCAATAATGGTTTTGCCGCCACCACCCTTGGTACCGGGGTTGAAGAGGGTGAACTCACGAATGGTGTTATTATCGCCAATGATGAGTTCAACGTCTTCTCCGTTGAATTTTAAATCTTGTGGAATGGAGCCGATGACCGCATGTGAAAAAATACGATTGTTGCGTCCAATAGTCGTTTTACCGTAAATACATGTATTTTGGGCAATTGTTGTACCCTCACCGATAACACTCTCTTTGGAGATAAAACAAAAGGGTGCAATCGTGACATTGTTTCCAATCTGCGCGCCGTCTTCAACGATGGCATGAGGGGATATGTGCGATGCCATGGTTATTTATCGACAATCATGGCTTTGAGTTCGGCTTCTGAAACCAGTACATCATCGACATAGGCTTCTCCTTTTAAGACCCAGATATTACCGCGGTGTTTAATAACGTTGATGCGGTACTCCAAGCGGTCTCCCGGTGTTACGGGATTGCGGAACTTTGCTTTGTCGATACTCATAAAATAGACTACTTTATTGGCTACTTCTTCTTCACTCAGATTTGTCATACTTTTAAACGCTAAAATACCACCGGCCTGTGCCATGCCTTCTAAAATCATGACCCCCGGGTAGATGGGATGTCCGGGGAAGTGCCCCTGAAATATTTGATCGCCGATAGTGACGTTTTTATAACCGATGAGCAGCTCATTTTCCAGTACTTTAGTAACACGATCCAAAAGTAAAAACGGATAACGATGTGGGATGATTTTTTGAATCTCTTCTACAGTCATAGTCATATTGCTGTATCTGCCTTTGCTAACTAAAAATTAGGGTATTTTATCGAAAAAAAGATTAATAGAGGGTTATGAGAGGCTATTATTGTTTACGATGAATCCGTTCTTGGGTATCTTCATAAAGCCTGGCATCGAGTTCTAGCATAATTTTTTTCTGAGGAATGGTGTCGAGTACAATAACAGGACTTAAATCAAACGGGTCGTTGAGAAGCCGCTGGCGCATCTGGAGTTCCTTATGAAACGGAGGTGGCTGGTAGATCAGCTCTTTTACATGTAAATAATCGGTATGCATATGCTTGTTGAAAGCGGCTAATGTCAAGAAGCGTACCTCGTCACGATTTAAATAATGAAGATCCCCAAGAGTATGTTCAATCTTTCCGTAAGCCTTTTTACGAGGCAATGTGGAATAGCACAGAGCATATGCGGCTACAACTTCCGATTTCCCCACCGTGAGTTTACATGTAAATTGACGATAGTTTAAAAACTTCTCTTTAATAATCTCATAGGCAATATGGTTCTCTTCGAGTTGTAGACGCTCTTCGTACAGTGCCAGACGTGCTTCTATGGAAGCGGGCAGTACAATATTGGAAACGGGGGAGATCATTTCGTCCATCAGTCGCCCTTGCTGTTCACGCTGCAGGGTGAGTCCGAACATACAGCCGCAGTAGTCCTGTCGGTAGAGTTTTTGTTCTTTGCTGACACGTGACTGATCCTGTGTCCCGCCACCTGAGCGGTAATCTACGGCAATAAAGGCGACACCGTGTCGGGCATAAAAAGCATCGCCGCTTGCTTGGAGTTGTTGTTGTGATTTTAAGGGGGAGACTAGCAGGGTAGTCGTCATTTTAGTTTCGCCAAGCTCCAAAGCTTTGTAGGCACTCACCTCAAAACGACGATCAAAACAGCGCTCGCACCGTTTGCCCTTCTCCGGCTCGTTTTCCAGACCACGGACAATCTCAAGCCAGTTTTCGTAGTCATACTCGCCTTCAATAAGATCAATTCCAAGCTGTCGGCAGCTTCGTTGTACGTCTAAAAGACGCAGACGATATTCAGAGTAGGGGTGAATGTTGGGATCATAAAAAAATCCGATGAGCTTTTCATCGGGATAGTCTGCCTGCAATTTTTCAAGAAAAAAGTGCGAATCAACGCTACAGCAGATATGAACTAACATAAAACCTTATGCACGCTCCGCTAAAATTTCTATGGATTCAATGGTATCACTGCCTTCAATACTGTCCAGCACCGCCATGGAGTCGGCATCATCTGTCTCGATGCCACCAAATACGGTATGAACACCATCCAGATGAGGACACGGAACAAAACAGATAAAAAATTGCGATCCGCCCGTATTGGGACCGGCATGCGCCATAGAAAGAGTCCCTTTAAC
>JALUJE010000194.1 GCA_027057185.1 Helicobacteraceae bacterium
ATAATATAGTTGTCAAGATAGGCAACCGTCTCTTTTGGAATCATATTCACGATGTTTTCTCCATCACTAAAGTTTTAATCTCATGGTTCGTATAGATGCACAGATCGGCGGCAATGTGGAGGCTCTCCGTTACCAAGTGTTCTTCATCAATATCGGCATGTTTTTGTAAAGCACGTGCTGCGGCAATGGCGTAGTTTCCTCCACTACCGATGGAAGCAATGGCACCGTCTTCGGGTTCAACAACATCTCCGTTGCCGGTTAAAATAAAAATATGCTGAGTATTAAGCACAATCATCATTGCTTCAAGACGACGCAGCACTTTGTCTTTACGCCATGCTTTGGAGAACTCAATGACAGATTTCATCAGATCACCGTGCTGCTGTTGTAAATGGTCTTCAAACATATCGAAAAGGTTAAAGGCATCGGCAGTAGATCCGGCGAAACCGGCAAGAATCTTTCCCTGGTGCAAGCGACGAATTTTTGTAGCATTGTTTTTTAAGACAGTATGCCCAAACGAGACTTGTCCATCACCGCCGATAACCGCTTTGTGATCACCTTTAAAAGCGAGTATGGTGGTTGCTTCAAACATTATGCACCTTTGATCTCAACATGTAAAACAGCATGAATACCATGACCAAGTTTTAGATCCAGATCATGAGTCCCGGTGGTCTTGAGTGCCTCTTTGTGATTAATATGTTTTTTGTCAATTTCAATCCCGTACTGCTCTTTGAGGGCGTGGGCAATCTCCTCCTTTGTGACAGCTCCAAAAAGATGACCGGTATTGCCAAGTTTTTTTTCTATTACAATTTGCAGTTTATCGAGCTTGTTGCTCAGTGCCTTCATGGCCTCAATTTCGTTGGCTTGGGCTTCGGATTTTTTACGTTCACTGGCCTGATGTTTTTTAATAACTTCATTGGTTGCATGTTTAGCAAAACCTTTACCGATGAGGAAGTTCTGACCGTAGCCGTCTTTAACCTCTTTAATCTCACCGGCTTTGCCGAGACCTTTAACATCTTTCACTAATAGTACTTTCATAAGACTCCAATATTATTTGATAATTTCACCACTGTACGAGACGATACCGTGCACTAGATTACCAACATGTGTATATCCCATATCATGCATAATACGCTGACAGTGCAGGCTGCGACTACCGACATGGCAATAGAGAATAATGGGTTCCTCTTTTTGCAATGCTGCCTCATTAAGCAGATTGAAAAAAGCACTGGTAGGAATAAGAAGATCAGCACCTTTAATATGTCCCATCTCCCACTCCATATGTTCACGAACGTCAATGAGTTTAAAATGGATCATACCAAGCTCTTTGGCTTCCACGAGTGCGGCAAGTTCGTCGCCGTCCAAGTTATTTTTTTTTAGCAGTTCTTGACACTCATCGGCGCTGAGTCCCCGTGAATGGGTATGGACAACTTCTTCTATGTTGAGCTCTTCGCGTTTGGCGGCAGCATACTCCGGTGTACAGAAAATACCGCAGTGGCAGGCACCGATCTCAACCATTTCACGCTCAATAGCCGGTTTACACGGGCAGATTCTGTCATCGACACTACGTGCTTTACCGTCAACTTCTTCTACCATAAAACAGGGACAAAAGCGTTTATTGTACATCATCTTATTCCGTGCAAGACCCAGTTGCACGCCTTCATTAACTTCAATTTGTGGGTTATATTCCCAGCCAAACTGTTTAATGACCTTATCGGTAAACTTGATGGTTTTTGCCAACTCATTTTGAAACTCTTCAGAGTTCATATCAATTTTAATCATACTCATAGTAATCCTTTTTTACTTATCTCTGTTGTGGCGTGCTTTACCTTCAATGATAAAGCGGAGGGCATTGAGCTTGATAAAGCCCGCAGCATCTTTCTGATCATAGACTTCATCTTCTTCAAACGTACAATACTCCGGATTGAACAGCGAGGTTTCAGAACTACGTCCGACCACAGTGATATTACCTTTGTAAAGCTTGAGTTTCACCTCTCCTTCAACATTGTTTTGCGTTTTGTCAATGGCAGCTTGTAGCATTTCGCGCTCGGGCGCAAACCAGAAACCGTTATAGACCAGCTTGGCATAACGCGGCATCAGTTCATCTTTTAAATGTGCTTCTTCTCTATCGAGGCAGAGTGACTCTATGGCACGATGGGCTTTGAGCATGATGGTACCGCCAGGTGTTTCATAACAGCCGCGGCTTTTCATACCGACAAAGCGGTTTTCAACAATATCGACACGTCCAATACCGTGTTTACCACCTAAACGGTTGAGTTCCCTCAGCATTGTGGCTGGAGAGAGGGTTTTGCCGTTTAATGTTACAGGATCGCCTTTTTTGTACCCCAACACAATATATTCTGGCGTATCAGGAGCATGCTCGGGTGAGGTTGTCCAGAGCCACATACTCTCTTCGGGCTCTGCGGCGGGGTCTTCTAATATACCGCCTTCATAGGAGATATGCAGTAGGTTCGCATCCATGGAGTAAGGAGATTTCTTTCCTTTTTTCTCAATACTGATACCATGCTTTTTGGCATATTGCAGCAGTGATTCTCGTGAGTTCAGATCCCACTCCCGCCACGGTGCAATAATGGTGAGGGTGGCATCTTGTCCTAGGTAGCCCATCTCAAAACGAACTTGGTCGTTTCCTTTGCCTGTAGCACCGTGACTGACGCCGTCGGCTCCGGTAATTTTGGCAATTTCAACTTGACGTTTGGCAATAAGCGGGCGGGCAATGGATGTGCCTAAAAGATACTCACCTTCATAGATGGCATTGGCACGAAACATGGGATAGACATAGTCGCGAACAAACTCTTC
>JALUJE010000195.1:0-10627 GCA_027057185.1 Helicobacteraceae bacterium
GGTATAATGCTTTATGATTTTAATAAAATCAATAACACAAATAATATTTGGCTAGGACATGCTGGAGGTACTGAACATTACCGTGCCATTCTTGTTTATGATGTAAAAACAAAAATAATTATGGCTATTTCCATCAATGAAAAGATACCCGTTGAGGCAGTTGCAATGAGATTATTGGAAGTTATGAATTAAAGGTCAAAATCTCCAAAGACTGCACCGCTATACTAAACGAAGTAACATCCCCACCACCACTAGAAAAAACAACCCCAATACAACCCGTTGAGAAATTGAAAATTTTTGACATGCTTCTCGTTCATGTTTTTCGCAAGTAGCTCCTGCACAGTATTGTGCCTCCTCTTTGTTAAATACATTGTAGAGTTTACACCCTAAACAGATGCCAAATACAGCTTCAAAATAGAGTAGAACCAAACAGATCATACAACTAAGACCAATAAGAGCATTGTGTAAGCTTTCATCTCCAATAGGCGTAGTCGATGGAAAAATCGTAGTCAAAAAAAAGAGAAATATCGCTAAAACAAGTCCAATACTCCACGCAAATCTTTTCTCTTTTGCACCTACATATTCAGGTATTTGGTTGTTGACCATAAAACGCCCTATGAGCAGGCTTGGAGCATATTTGGGATTGATAAGCACACGAATGATAAATTCAATCAAAAAAAGCCAAACAAAACTCTGCATGATCACTATATTTTTCATTACTATGCAATTTACAAAAGATAGCAGTGCTACTAAAAAGAGGATTCCCGCTCCCGCTCGAAGCTCTCTTTCGTTTAGAACTTTAACTTCATAACCCTTTACCCTCTCTCCAAAATCAAATACTTTTGACATGATTTACAACTCTTTTCTAGCTAAATCAATTAGCTCTTGCGGGGTTATTTTCCCATCGCCATCAGAATCAGCTCGGTGGAAGTCCCATTTTTGGTACTCCTCTACACTCATGCCCTTGTCCTTAGCTTCTGATTTAACATCTTCCATATTTGCGTTACTATTATCTAAGTATTCACTATAGTCAATATAGCCATCATGATTTGTATCCATCTCCTGATGTATAGCTTTCAACATAGAGTCGCTAATAAGTGCCGAACACCCACTAAACCCTCCTAGAAGAAGCGCGATTAAGACTATTTTTGTGCTATTTATTTTCATGATTTCTCCTTTATGTTTTTAGATAATTCAATCATAAGATAAAAAAATGTGAGAAAAATGAGAATATTTAAAATGTTGATACTTTATGTAGATAGCATATTCCTTGTATCCCGAGTGAGGTAAATAGTTGATTTTTACACCCTCCACCGGAGAGAAGTGTAATGTTGTGATCTACTAGGCTTAAAACTTATCTACAATAACAAGTTTTTCAAGTGGCAACTGTCCCGCTCTTGGAGATGCTTCTTGTGTCGCTTTTCCAATCGTAATAAACATAGAGATAACATGATCTTTGGGCAAAGAGATTAGTTTTGCAACACCATCAAAATCAAAACCAACCATAGGACATGAGTCATAACCCATCTCTTTTGCACCAAGCATAATAGTCTGCGCTACAATACCGCAAGAACGAAATACCTCATCTCTTTGAACCTGCTCTTTATCTCTATAATAACTATCAATAGCGGGCAATATAAACTCTTGCACTTCCAAAGGTGCATTTTGCCAGTAACGCTTTGGCTCTTTTTCCCATGCCTTCATATCTGCACAAAGTATGAGCAATAAAGAAGCATCTGTTATTTGCGCCTGCTCCCATGAGAGAGCTTTGATCTCTTTTCGCAAAGTGGGATCTTGCACAAGTACAAATCGCCAATGTTGAATATTAAAAGCACTAGGAGATAAAATCGCATTGGATAGAAGTATGTGTATCTCCTCCCGTGTCATCTTGTGGTTTGGATCAAAGTATTTAGCTGCTCGTCGTTGTTGTATCGCATCGAATGTGTTCATGATATTTTCCTTTGTGTCAATGAGTGATAAAAGTTTACAATTTTATATGCTATTATTTCAAGAACTACCTATAAAGATATATACACACTAAAAGGATAGTAATGAAGATAAAATATGACGGAAAAGCATATGCCTGTTCGTTTGAATTTGCCCTAGATATCGTCTCTGGAAAGTGGAAGGGGCTTATCTTGTGGCACTTGAGTTTTGGTACTTTACGATATAGTGAAATTCGTAGAAATTTAGGAAAAATTACAGAAAAAATGCTTACACAGACATTGAGAGAATTGGAAAAACACCGCCTAATTACACGAAAAATTTATCCTGTTGTCCCACCAAAAGTTGAATATACACTTACAGAGGATGGGGAAAAATTGATACCCATATTTAAACAGATGCAGGCTTGGGGTGATGAGTTAGGCTCAAAAATTGCTGTGCTAAATGAGTCGTAAAAAAAAATGATTAAATATCAATAACAATTTTTTGCTCGATCAATGTAGCGATGATACAAAAGTAAAGTATGAAAAAGCTAGAATAACAAAAAGGTTAGGAGGCTTGTATGCAATATCGCTATATAGGAAAAACCGGATTGCGGGTTTCGCCTATTGCTTTGGGTACCATGACGTTTGGGACGCAGTGTGATGAAAAAGAGGCATTTCGCATTATGGATCAAGCTTATGATGCCGGGGTAAATATTTTTGATACGGCAGAACTGTATCCTGTACCCCCTTCAGCAGCATTATGTGGACTGAGTGAAACCATCGTCGGTGCGTGGCTCAAGACAAAACCTCGAGAGAGTATGATTCTTGCTACCAAAGTTGCCGGTGCGGCATCAGGATGGTTTGTGCCGCCTGTTCGTCACGGACTGACCGCCATGGACCGATTCCATATTGAGCGAGCTGTCGAGGGTTCTTTGAAGCGGTTGAAGACAGACTATATCGACCTCTACCAAATGCACTGGCCCGATACTGTTGTACCCATAGAGGAGTCGCTTGAGGCATTTGACAGATTGGTTCAAAGTGGCAAGGTGCGCTATATTGGTACTTCAAACGATACGGCATACGGTCTGAGTAAGGCATTAAGTGCCAGCCATTATCGGGGGTTGGCACGTTTTGAGTCCATTCAGAACAACTTTTCATTGCTCAACCGCCGTTTTTTGGATGAGTTGGCAGTGGTGGCCGTCGCCGAACAGGTCTCGCTGTTGCCGTATTCTCCCTTAGGCGGTGGGGTACTTAGTGGGAAATATAACAATGACCCCAATGCCTCCGGACGTTTTAGTGCTTATGCCAAATCACCGAACCGGCGTCAGCGCACAATGGCGGCACGTTTTAAGAATGACAAGACACTGGCTTCAACCCAGCACTATGTCAAGATTGCCGCAGATGCAGCGCTTGATCCGGTCACAATGGCAATAGCGTGGAGTAAGCAGTTCGATTTTGTTGCCTCGACGATTGTCGGTGCAACTTCGGCAGATCAGCTAGAGGCATCACTTGCGGCTATGGAACTGACGTTGAGTGAAGAGATTCTTCAAGCCTGTGAGAAGGTACACCATGAGATTCTCTATCCTATGGGTTAGTCTGTTACTGCTTTTTGGTGGTTGTTCACTGAAAACCTATGCACCCTCGGAGGGAAAGCACATTACATTAAAGACGAAGTATTTGCGTTTTAACGATTTGGGCTACATTCGTCGTAGTGACACCGGGGTTGAAGTAGAGCTTTTTTCGGCAGGACATCCGGTTGAGAAGTTCGTGATAGAAGAGAATATTTGCACAATGCAAGGTTGTTTGCGAAGTGATACGTTTTATAAAGAGTATTTACATGTAAATTATCCCCAGGCGACCTTGAAGCATATTTTTCGTGGGGAACCGATTTTTCAAAAGAGGGGATTGGTGCGGACATCGAACGGCTTTAAGCAAGTTATTCACACCAATGAGTATAATATCGTCTATAAAGTAAGCCAGAAGAGTATCTATTTTAAAGATTTCATGCATGGTATCTTAATTAACATTAGGGAGATTCAATGAGTAAATATGTCGGTGCACATGTTTCTGCAGCAGGAGGTGTTTTTAATGCGCCGCTCAATGCCATGGCAATTGGGGCACGGGCTTTTGCGCTCTTTACCAAAAATCAGCGGCAGTGGCATGCTAAAGATTTGGATACCCAAACCATTGATGCGTTCAAAATCAATCTTGAGAAAAGTAGTATTGCTCCGCGTCATGTGTTACCACACGACTCATATTTAATTAATTTAGGACATCCTGAAGAGGAAAAGCGTCACAAATCACTCGAAGCATTTGTTGATGAGGTACACCGTTGTGAACTCTTGGGACTCGAAAAACTCAATTTTCATCCCGGATCGCATCTAAAAAAAATTGATGAATCGCACTGTCTTGACCGTATTGCCGAGGCAATGAATGTTACGCTCGATCAGACGCAGGGTGTGAGTCTGGTGTTAGAAAATACTGCGGGTCAGGGGAGTAATTTGGGATGGAAATTTGAACATTTGGCTCACATTATTGACAAAATCGAAGATAAGTCTCGAGTCGGTGTCTGTATTGATACGTGTCATATGTTTACCGCCGGTTATGATATTCGTACAAAAGAGGCTTATGATATCTCTATGGCAGAATTTGGTAACATAGTAGGATTTGAATACCTTCAGGGGATGCACCTGAATGATTCTAAGCCAGATTTAGGCTCCCATGTCGATCGGCATGAGAGTATTGGAAAAGGAAAAATTGGGCTAGAGGCGTTTCGTTATATCATGAATGATGAACGAATGGACGATATACCGTTAATATTGGAGACAATCGATGAGACTATCTGGGCTCAGGAGATTACGCTGCTTTATTCACTACAGGAGACTACATGAAAAAGATTGCATTGCTTTCCCTGGCTACATCCTCATTGATGATAGCCGGCGGCTATAAAATACCGGAACTTTCTATGAATTCAATGGCGCTGTCTGCGGCGTATATTGCCAATGCTCATGGTGCTGATGCAGCGTATTTTAATCCGGCAAATATGGCATTTGAAGCTGATGGGCAATACTTTGAAGGTGCGTTAACCTATATTCGTCTTGCTTCAATTGAATATACCGGAACGGCGTTGAATCCCGATGGAACCCCCAATAACTCCGGCGCCAGTTCCAAAGTGGAAAATTTTCTATCGCCCTCGTTGCATTATGTATCACCCCGGTATGACCAATTCCGTTTTGGTCTGAGTGTCGTCGCGCCGGCAGGTCTCTCAAAGCGTTGGGAGATGCAGCCGGCAAAAACGTATGCGCATGAGTTTAGTCTTCAGGTGGTTGAGGTAAATCCCTCCGTTGCCTATCGCGTTAGTCAAGACTTTGCCGTGGGAGCAGGGTTTCGCATAGTGCATACCAGCGGTGTTGTCAAAAGTGCGTCGATTGCATCACGCGATATGGAAGGAGATACGTTTGATTTTGGTTACAACCTGGCGTTAAGTTACAAGGCCACATCGGAGTTGACACTAGCAGCGACGTATCGCTCGAATGTGGATCTGGATGTAGAAGGAGATGCTGCTATTTACTTTCCCGACAATGGTAGCTACGGTGGAACAAAATTGTTTGGTAAACGCATTGATGCAGCAGTTTCTATACCCAATCCGGCAGCTCTGAACCTTGCTGCGGCATATCGCTTTAATACCGGTACGACCGTTGAATTTGTCTATGAACGTACGTTTTGGTCGGCGTATGAATCTCTGGACTTTGATTATGAGTTCTCGTTAGGAGCTTTGGATGCGAAATTTTCCGATCCTATTGCCAAAGATTGGAACGATGTGAGTGCTTACAGGCTCGGTGTAACTCAAGAGTATGATAACTGGACGGGTATGGCGGCTATTGCGTATGATGCGACCCCGATTCCTGAACAGACCATAAATTTTGAGCTCCCTGATTCTGATGCTATCATTGTCTCTATGGGTGGACGGTATGAATACAGTGATACCCTCAGTCTGGGAGCGGCACTGCTGATTGATTTTAAAGAGTCACGAACACTTAGCAGTAGTGTGAATGATATTGGTCTCAATGGTGAGTTTACCGATGCCCGTGCCTATCTTTTTACGGTGGGTGCCGAATACAAATTTTAATATAAAAGAGGATCATTGAAATTTCTTATTGACTTTTTAAAGGCTGAAGATGTGACAAAATCTGAGATTTTTCCACATCTGAAATGTCATGAAGATGAAGCAAAAATATTGCAGGTGTTTTGTAAAAAATATATCAATGGTCAAGAAGATCTGATTGTCATTGATGTATTGCAGGAGCTTTACGGCGATACAGCATACCGTTATGTCCAAAAACTCTCCCATATTAAAATACTTTTGGAGTTGGGATGGATTACGCAACACTCCTTTACCCCACTAAAAATCAGCGACGTCACCCATTTGGAACTGCTAAACGGTACGGTCGCTTTAACACCGTCATTTCTCAGACTGTTGGAAGAGGGAAGCATGGAGATGCAGCTTCCTGAAATTACACCGTATTCGGATCATCTGGAATATCTTCAGGATCAGTTTTTTCGTATTGACCTCTACCAGAAGATGAGTACCATACGCCAGAATGTTCATGAACATTCTTTGGGTATCAATCGTATTAAGCATAAGTTGGAGTTGTTGGAAAAACGAATTGCGGAGCGTATTGCTCAGACCCGTAAAGATATTGTTTTAGATAAATTTTTTAAACAGAAAAAACTTGACTCCAAAGAGCAGATTATTTTCATTGCGCTGCTTAAAGAGGAGTATAGTGCAGGTGATACCAATATACGTGAAATGAATACTCTCATTGATCTAATCAGTTTTGATGAGTATGACCGTATTAAAAACCGTTCACTACTGGAAGATGGAGCCAAACTGATTGCCGATGAGGTGATAGACTATGAAGAGATGCTTAACCCTTTTGGTGGAATTACACGGGCTTTTTATATTGTCGATGACGTGCTGCAGTCGATTATTCATCCGAAAAAAAAGAAAAAAGTGACCAAACTTAAACTTGATATGCTGGTGAAAGAGCAGGATATTTTTGAATTGGTAGAGCCGACGACTTCTCTAGAAGATGTGGTGCTGAATCCTAAAACCGAAAAAATACTACACAATTTGATGCGTCAAGTTGACAAAGATGTTGTCAACAAGTTGAAAGCATGGGGCATTAAAGGAAAAAAAAGTGGCATTGATGCGCGTATTATTTTTTATGGACCTCCCGGAACGGGTAAAACGGTAACCGCGCACTCACTAGGGCGTTCGCTTAAACGGCAAATTTTAAGTTTTGACTGCTCTAAAATTCTCTCCATGTATGTAGGTGAGAGTGAGAAAAATGTACGTAAGATTTTTGATACCTACAAAGAGTTGACCCAGCAGACAAAAACGGAACCCATCTTGCTTTTAAACGAGGCCGATCAGTTTTTAAGTTCACGCTCAAGTGGGGTGAGTTCAAGTGCCGATCAGATGCACAATCAGATGCAAAATATCTTTTTGGAGCAGATTGAAAAATTTGAAGGTATCCTCATTGCTACCACTAACCTTTTAGAAAATATCGATACCGCATTTTCACGGCGTTTCAATTATAAAATTGAGTTTCAAAAACCCAATGAACAACAGCGTAAAAAATTGTGGCAGATGATGCTTCCCCGGAATGCTCCGTATGAGGAGGGATTTGATATTGATACTTTAGCAAAGTATAATATGACTGGCGGTCAGATTAGTCTCGTTATTAAAAATACCGCATACAGTGTTGCAGTACGTGAAGATGCCGTATTTACGTTGGCAGATTTCATACTGGAGATAGAGAAAGAGAAGCGAGGCAGTTTTGATAATGAGAAGCAGCTGGGATTTTTAAGTTAACAACAAAGGAGAGAAGATGGGTTATTTTAAAAAGGCAAAAGTAGGAGATAAGGTTAACGGACTGGTATTTGGTCGGGGAAAAATCACAGAAGTCTATCCAAACAGTCATTACTCCATTATTGCAACGTTTAAAAACGGTCATGAAGTCCCGTTCACCGAAGAGGGCGTGCCGAGCTGGGGAAACTTTGATTATCAAACACTCTACTATCGCGATGATATTGTTATGGGCAAAGCAGACTTTTCTCCTGTAGATAAGGTGATGACGGCGAAAAAAATTATTAAGTGCCGTGAAAAAGGAGCGTTAGAAGTACGTTTGCCCTCGGGAATGTGGGAGAGTGTGAAGAAGTGCCCCAAAGCCTATGTGGAAAACCTTTTAGAAAATGAGAAATATCATCTGTTTCGAAAAAAGAAAAAGAAGAAGAAGTAGTAGTGTTTAACGACACTAGCGGACTACTCCAGAGCTAGACTAAGGAGTAGATTAAATAGCAGTGACATTTACATGTAAATGTCATCAGTATTACTTTTTTACACACTCTCTGAAAATCATACTTTTTTTTGTAGCAATAAGTAGCACTATAAGAATCTTCTATTTTAAATATAGATTCTTTTATTCTCTTTTTGATATAGTTAACCAACTGTTTTTTCATAAAAGCAAAACAACTTAAGAGTACGGAAAACTAGCCGTTTCTTAGTGTTTGTTAAGAACAAAAAAGGTTGAATATATGGAACATATGGATGTTGCTAACCCGTATTTTGGGGTGTTCGTTCTGTTTGTATTGACGTTCGGTGCGTTTTACGCAACGACAGTGCTTGCAAGACTGGCAAGTCGCGCTATGGCGGCAAAAGACAATGAAAAGATTAAGTTAACGGTCTATGAATGCGGACCAGAGGTGACACGACAGCCTAACAGAATCTCGACACAGTTCTATCTGTTTGCACTGCTGTTTTTACTTTTTGATGTGGAAATTGTCTTTATGTTTCCCTGGGCGGTAGATTTCAGGCTCTTGGGTTGGTTTGGTTTTGTGGAGATGTTATTGTTCATCCTCTTGTTGGCAATCGGTTTTATATATGCATGGAGAAAAGGAGCGCTTGAATGGCACAACATCAAGTAAAATTTACGCAAGATGGGGGACTTCCGGTCGCCTTGACAACTATTGACAAAGTGGTAAACTGGGGACGCTCAAACTCTCTTTGGGCATTGACTTACGGTCTGGCATGTTGTGGAATCGAAATGATGGCTTCGGGAGCATCCCGATACGACTTTGACCGTTTTGGTACAATCTTTAGAGCCTCACCGCGTCAAGCCGATGTTCTCATTATTGCTGGAACTCTAACGAAAAAGCATGCAGAGTTCATTAAGCGTCTGTATGATCAAATGACGGAGCCGCGCTGGGTAATTTCAATGGGCTCATGCGCCAACACCGGGGGAATGTTCAATACCTATGCTACTGTACAAGGTGCCGATAGAATTGTCCCGGTGGATCTCTACTTGCCAGGATGTGCGCCCCGTCCCGAAACTTTGCAATACGGGGTGATGTTGCTACAAAAAAAGATTCGTAGCGAAAAAGCTATTAAAGCCCAAAAACCTAAAAGGCTGCTGTAATGAGACGTTATGTACCCAAAGATGATGTGCAAAAAAAAGCATACTATACTGACCGTTACTGGGTGGCACCGCAGGTGCCTAAAGAGAAAGTGGCTTCTGATAAAGTGTTTGCTGAGGACCTTAAAGCAATTAAGGCAAAATTCAAAGTACTCGATGCTTACATTCAAGTGGAACAGATGGTTGTCTATATTCGACCGGAAGATAACGTTGCGGTGTTGGAGTTGATGAAAAAAGAGCTGGCATATACCCAGCTTTCTGAGATGAGTGCAGTAGATTTTTTGAGTCAGCGTGGAGAGTTTGATGTTTTTTATCAGATGTTGAGCATGAGCAAGCGAAAGCGTATTCGCGTCAAATGTACCCTTAAGGAGGGTGAAGCTATTGAAAGCGTTGAAAAACTCTTTCGTTCGGCAGATTGGTCAGAGCGTGAGATGTACGACATGTTCGGTATTAAAGTTAATAACCATCCGTTTTTTAAACGTATTTTGATGCCGGATGATTGGGAAGGACACCCACTGCTCAAAACCTATCCGCTTCATGGTGACGAGTTTGCCGCATGGTATGAAGTGGACAAAATTTTCGGTAAAGAGGCACGTGATATTATAGGACCAGAAATTCGTGACGATGCGGCTGTCGACCGGTACGATACGAAACGTTTTGCGCGGCTGGGGCACGAAGTGCCATACGGTGCCGAGATCCCCGAAGGAGAACCGGCCGTGAAAACGGAGTACCAAGAAGATGATGGTGTGTTCTTGATTGAACGTTTTGAAAAAGATAACAGCACCGTAATTACAGATAGAGACAGGTAGAAATCATGCAAGTAAAAAATAGATTACGTCCATTTTTCGAAAATATTAACTTTGATCGTAAAGATAATGAGCTCATACTCAACTTTGGACCGCAACACCCCTCGGCTCACGGACAATTGCGTCTGATGCTTCATCTGCAGCAAGAGCAGGTTGTTAAAGCCCATCCGGATATTGGGTATCTTCATCGGGGCATGGAGAAGATGGCAGAGAATATGATATACAATGAGTTCATGCCGACGACGGATCGCATGGATTATATTGCATCAAGCTCCAACAATTACGGCTTTGCTTTGGCAGTTGAAAAATTGATTGGGCTGGAAGTACCTCGACGGGCAAAAGTGATTCGTATGATGCTTTTAGAGATTAACCGTCTCATTTCACACCTCTTTTGGCTGGCGACTACGGCATTGGA
>JALUJE010000195.1:10637-13859 GCA_027057185.1 Helicobacteraceae bacterium
GAACATTAAAGATTATGAAGATCTTTTAGATACAAACCGAATCTGGCAGATGCGTATGGAAGAGGTTGGTGTTATTCCCACGGAGATGGCACTTTCTTGGGGGTGTACCGGACCAATGTTGCGGGCTTCAGGTGTGGCATGGGATATTCGCAAGGAGGAGCCGTATGAGCTGTATGATGAAGTCGATTTTGATGTTCCGGTATCTGATAAATGTGATAATTATGCACGATACAAACTCTATATGATGGAGATGCGTGAATCGGCAAAAATCCTCTATCAGGTTATGGACATGTATGCTGACACTTCAACCGAACTGATGGCACATGCGCCGCAATATATTTCTGCACCGAAGTTAGATATTATGACGCAGAACTATTCGCTGATGCAGCACTTTGTATTGGTAACACAGGGAATGCGTCCACCGGTTGGCGAGGTATATGTTGCAACAGAATCGCCTAAGGGTGAGTTGGGGTATTACATTAACTCGCAGGGCGGTCCATACCCGTACCGTCTAAAATTACGGGCACCGTCATTTTGGCATACCGGTGTCTTAACCGATCTGCTTCCGGGTCACTATATTCCCGATGTAGTTGCAATTATCGGTACGACGAACATCGTATTCGGTGAAGTCGATAGATAGGGAGTATGTAAATGAAACGATATGATTTAAGACATTTAAAAGAGAATTTTTACGACCGTATGAAAGAGATCTTAGAGAGTGAGGCAACCAGTGAAGAGGTGCTGATTTTTCTATTTGAAATAGGTGACTTCACGCCGATACAAGGTAGTGCTGATATTGTTAAAGAGGCCGGGTATGAACTGATGAACTCTTTAAAATTCAATGAGGTCGACTGGACCATTGTTGTTAAAAAATAGTCGAGGAATTGAAGGTGAGTAAAGTCTATTTTTCCACATGGAGAGGTGAAGAGATTAACAATCTCAATAAGCCCGAAGATGCTTGGGAAGAGTCAGCATATAAACTGCCGCAGCAGTATAATCAACATGCCGATTCTAAAGCATTTATAGGCTGGGACGGCGTTGCTCTGTTTCACAAAGATGTGGATGTCGTACGTCTGGCAACCGAATATGCCGCGCAGTACCAAGTCTATTCGGAGGCGTGCGGACGCTGTGCACCGGGTCGCTGGGGCGGACGTATTCTTTACGATCTTTTAGATAAGATTGCCCGGGGCGAAGGAGCATTGGAGGATTTGGAGCATCTCAAAGAGATTGCCAAAACCATGCAGACAACATCAAAGTGCGAGATTGGTAAAACGGTGCCCAATCCGTTGTTGGATCTGATGGAATATTTTGAATCAGATTTTATGGCATGTATTACGAATCAGGCGGCATCGAAACACTATCATGAAGAGATTGACTACATTGCCAAAATAACGGCACCGTGTACCGATGCATGCCCTGCACATGTTGATATTCCCGGTTATATCGAGGGGGTACGTGATTTGCGTTTTGATGATTCACTCAAAGCAACGCGTCAGACCATGCCGCTTGCACATACCTGTGGTCGTGTCTGCCCGCATCCGTGCGAAGACGAGTGTCGCCGTGCCAATCTGGATTCACCGGTTTCCATTATGGAACTCAAACGTCTGGGAGCCGATTATGAGACTGATCATGGATTCAGTTTTTTCCATCCGGCAGAGAAAAAGCCGTCCATGGGAAAGCGAGTCTGTGTTATCGGTGCCGGTCCTGCAGGCTTGACAACGGCGTACTATCTGGCATTAGAAGGCATTGATGTTGATGTGTATGAAGACTTGCCGGTGTTAGGCGGTGAGGTAGCCGTCGGCGTTCCCGAATACCGTATGCCCATAGACAAATACAATAAAGATATTGAAGCGGTTAAAGATCTGGGCGTGAATTTTTTTACGAATTCTCGGGTGAACGCTGATATGATGCGAGAGTTTGAGAACGAGTATGATGCGGTGATGATTGCAGTGGGAACGCGACTGTCGAAAAAGGTACGTTGCGAGAATGAACGTCCTGAAATCGAAGGATACTGGGGTGCCATTGAGATGCTTGACCAGGTTAACCTTTGGGAAAAATACGGTATTGGTGAGCGCGTGGATTTGACTGGGAAAACGGTTGTCTGTGTCGGTGGAGGATTTACCTCCATGGATGTGGTACGATGCTCTATTCGTGCGAATGCCAAAAAAGTTATTATGATTTATCGTCGGGATGAAAAGACAATTATTCGTAATACGACCTATGAAGAGTATCATGAAGCCGTGGAAGAAGGCGTTGAATTTATTTTTCACTCGGCAGTGAGTCGGATTCATGATGAGAATGATGTCCTGAAATCACTTGATTTTGACCGTTTTGAACTGGTTCCCGATCCTGATGGTGGTCGTCCGCAGTTAGTGAAGATTGAAGATGGTGGTTTTAGTAGAGAGGTCGATTTTCTCATTCCGGCCGTGTCGCAGAGCGCCGATCTTGATCTGCTTCCTGAAGAGTGGGAGTTGGAGATGACTTCTTGGGGTACTATTTTAACTAATGGTAAAGATTATATGACATCGCGCAAAGGCATCTTTGCCGCCGGTGATTGTGAGTACGGTCCCATGACGATTGTCAATGCTGTCGGTCAGGCAAAGCGTGCGGCATCGGTGATAAGTCGTTATGTACAAAATGGCGGTGAGATTACCTTAACGGATGATGAGATTATGGAAGATCATCTACGAAAAATGAAAGTTTATGACAAAAATGAGAAGGTGAGTGGATGGCTTGCCGGACTCCCGCGTCAGATCAGTGAAAAATTACATGTAGATGTTCGTAAAGATAACAACCAAGAGGTGAATCTGGGATTTACCCAGGAAGAGGCTCTGAGCGAAGCGGATCGCTGTATGCGTTGTTATTATATTGCGATGGTAGCACACTAAGGAGGGCTGGATGATTCATTTTAGTATTGATGGCCGTAATGTTGAAGCTGCCAAGGGTGAAACAATTCTTACTGTTGCACGTCGTGAAGGAATCTATATTCCGACAATGTGTTATCTTTCAAAAACGACGCCATGCGCTTCTTGTCGTATGTGTGTTGTTGAAGCCGAAGGAATGGAGGGCTTTGTTTTAAGTTGTCAGACACCGCCTGTAGAAGGGCTTGAAGTGAAAACTCACAGTGATGCTTTGCAAAGCGAACGGGTCAATATTATGCGAATGTATGATGTAAACCACCCGCTTGAGTGCGGTGTTTGTGACAAGTCTGGAGCATGTGAT
>JALUJE010000195.1:13869-24332 GCA_027057185.1 Helicobacteraceae bacterium
GCATGTGATCTTCAAAATAAAACTTTGGAGTTTGGTATTGATCGCCAGCATTTTAGTGCGAAGGATCAGGCCCGTGACATCAAAGCATGGGGTCTGATTCATTATGACCCAAGTTTATGCATTTTGTGTGAAAAATGTGTGCATGTCTGTAATGAGATTATTGGTGATGATGCCATTGAAGTGAAATTTGGCGGATATAAATCGACTATTATTCCTAAAAACAGTGATACGCTTGAGTGTACCTTCTGCGGTGAATGTATCGCCGTGTGCCCGGTAGGTGCATTGGTGAGCAGTGAGTTTCAGTATCGTGCCAATGCCTGGGAACTTTCGGCTATTCCCTCGACGTGTGCACACTGTTCTGCAGGATGTGCGCTGGAGTATGAGATTAAAACCGGCGGTGCTGCGAGTAGTGTAACAGAAAGTATTTATCGTGTGACCAATAATTTTGAATATGTAACATTGTGTGGTGCCGGACGTTTCCATTTTGATTTTGCTGCCAATGCTTCTTCAGAGCGTGCCGATATTTCCCAAGCGCTACAGGCATTACAGGCATGTGATGCCATTCGTTTTAGCTCCATCATCACCAATGAAGAGGCGTTGATACTCCAACGGCTTAAAGAAGAACGTGGCATTAAGCTTTACAATGAGGATGCCCGGCAGTTTCAAAGATTTATGCACGCCTATGCGAGTAAGAGCGGTACCCTTCACTACAGCGCCACTTTGGCGGATGTCAAAGCGAGTGATGCTGTTATTATGATAGGGTCACGTATCAGTACGGATAATCCGGGTGTGCGTTATGCCATTACGGAGGCGGCACGTCACAATGGAGCCAAAGTAAGCTACATGCATCCTATTGAAGATGTGTTAATGCAAAATACGATAACCCAGTTTGTAAAATATGAAGTGGGAACGGAAGAAGGTGTCGTGGCATTATTGGCACTGGAACTGTTGCACCATGCCAACTTGACTAGCGAAGACAGAGCCGTATTGGAGGCACTTGATGAAGGATATTTAAGTGCAGAGTCCAATGTGGGTGAAGAGGAAGTTGCATTGATGATGCGATCGTTTCTGCGCGCTCAGAAAAAAACCTTAATTATTGGGTCGGATTTGCTGTCACATCCGCAAAGTGAGAATATTGCTAGGCTTATTGGTCTCATTGATGTCCATAGTGATTTTAGTGTGATGGTCGTACCAAAACAGGTGAATACGCTAGGGGTATCACTCATCTGTGATCTGGATGAGCAGACCCAGAGTGACAATACGGTCGGTTACAATGCGCAGGGAGATTTTGTTATCGCATCATCGGGAGCACGGGATTTTAGTGTTCCTGCGTTGAACCAGCAAGAAGGAACCGTGGTTTCGATAGATAAGCAGGTTTTGGTGATGAATGTGGCACTGGAATTTACGGGAAGTACTTTGAATGATCTGGCATCGGCATTAGGTATTGTGACAAAAGAGACGGTGGAATATACATGTAAATTACCTGAATCTAAAGGGTTCGAGGCGATGGCATTCGATACATTGGAAAACTTTTATGCGCCGCTGGGCGAAGATATCAGAGGATACTACTTGAATCCTGTGACGGTGGAGTATTCCGATGCCACACTGAATGATATTGACGAATTACCGGAGTTTAACGGTACGGTTTTGTATCACTGTGATCCGGTATTGCAGTTTAACAGCTATACGGCGACTCGTTCCGATGACGAAGAGCGCGCATTGGTAGGTTCTGCGCAATTTGCAATCGCCGCTAAAATCTCTGATGGGGATAGTATCGAAATGATATTTGGTACTCAGAAGATAAGACGTCACTTTAGAGTCGATGAAACCTTAAAAGGAACTGTGGCACTGCATCCAACATTTGATCTTCCTTTAGGGATGCTTGATGGTCAATATCGATTTGAAAAGGTAAAAATTATGAAGGTAGGTAGTTGAATATGGGTACGATAACCATTACTATTGACGGTCAAAAGATAGCAACAAAAGAGGGGGAGTTTCTACTCAATGCCGCACGGGCAAACGGTATTTTCATTCCGGCAATTTGTTATTTGACACGATGTAGTCCGACATTGGCATGTCGTATTTGTCTTGTTGAAGCTGACGGTAAGCAGGTATATGCCTGTAATGCCAAAGCTAAAGAAGGTATGGAAATTGTCACATCAACGGACAATATTGATCGGGAACGTCGAGCGATTATGGAGGTGTATGACGTGAATCATCCCCTTCAGTGCGGTG
The DNA here is from genome assembly GCA_027057185.1 of Helicobacteraceae bacterium. Lineage (GTDB taxonomy): Bacteria > Campylobacterota > Campylobacteria > Campylobacterales > Sulfurimonadaceae > QNZR01. Next base: position 16,105 of record JALUJE010000195.1, read on the forward strand.
TATGTGACCAATCTGGAGAGTGTGAACTTCAAAATTATACGTTGGAACTTGGAGTAGATGCACAATCTTATGCCATTAAAGACGTTGAACGCAGTGCCATTGACTGGGGGCATATTCACTACGATCCGGGTTTGTGTATTGTCTGTGAACGATGTGTAACAGTCTGTAAAGATATGATTGGTGATACCTCATTAAAAACGGTACCACGAGGTTCTGATCCGCTGGACACCGGCTACAAAGAGACCATGCCAAAAGATGCCTATGCTATGTGGAACAAACTCAATAAATCCGTTATTGGGCTTACTTCGGGTGAAGCGATGCTCGATTGTACCAGTTGTGGAGAATGTGCTGCAGTTTGTCCCGTGGGTGCTTTGGTTGATACGGAGTTTATGTATAAATCCAATGCATGGGAGTTGACGCAGATACCGGCAACGTGCGGACACTGTAGTGCCGGGTGCCAACTCTCTTATGATGTAAAGCATGAAAGTATTGCCAACAGTGACGATAAAATTTATCGTGTTATGAATGAGTGGAACTATGTGTCATTATGTGGAGCAGGACGATACGGATTTGATTATGAAAATCGTGGTGCAACGCGTGATGAAGTAGCATTTGCAAAAGCATTGGCAGCATTTGAACAGGCCGATACGATTCGTTTTTCTTCGACGATCACCAATGAAGAGGCGTTGATATTACAGCGTTTAAAAGAGCAGCGTGGCTACCGTTTGATCAACTCAGAAGCCAAGTCGTTTCAAGACTTTTTAGCGTGCTATAGCAGTCTTAGCGGTACAGCGCTCTATGGCAGTGATTTAAAAGAGACGCACCAAGCTAACTTTGTTATCTCTGTGGGTACGGCACTCAAGAGTGACAATCCAAATGCACGTTATGCATTTAACAATGCTATGAAGATGAATAAAGGAGCCGGTCTCTATTTCCATCCGGTTGCCGATCCTGTTATTGAGGGACTGGGTAAAAACGTGATGAGTATTTACCACGCGCCACTTCAAGAAGAGGCGGTTTTGTATCTGATTTTAGATCTTTTTGCCGACAAAGAGGCGCTCCCTAAGACGATTATCGATTATCTGGAAAATTTTCACAGTAAAAAGATGGTGAGTGTGACTGAAAGTGTTAAAGAAGCCGTGATAGAAAAGGTCACTAAAATTGTTGTTGATGATGAGACCGGTGAAGAGAATGAGGTGATCGAAGAGATTAAAAAAATGGTAGCAAAAACGGTTGAAAAAGAGGTGGAAGTAGAGACTAACGCATTGCTCGATATGCTGGGTGCTCCTGAAAATTTCAACGAAATGCTGGCAAAATTTTTGAAAAAAGCCGAGACATTTTCCCTAATTGTCGGTCCGGACTGTTATACCCACCCCAATGCCAAAAATATCGCCCGTTTGTGTGCCTTGATTGAAAAATACAGTGCCTTTAAACTGGTTATGATTCCGACACTGACCAATACGTTAGGTGTTTCATTGATTTGTGATCTGGATGATGATGCTGGAAACTATACGATTGGCTACAATGCCGAAGGTGACTTTACGCTTTCCGCTTTAGGCGAAGGTGACTTGGATATGCCGGCACTGAATCAGCAGGAAGGAACGCTGACGAGCATCAACAAGCGGGTGAATCCAACCAATGCGGCATTGGGCTATGATGGTTATGAGCTCAATGACCTTGCCAATGCATTGGGACTTGAGTGTGAACTGACGATTGATTACACGCAGCAACTGCCGACTGATCGTGGATTCCGAGCTGAGACGTTTGATGCTTTACCTAATCACTACACCAATGACGGTGTTGAAGTGAGAGGTTACCTTTTAGAGAATAAAGGTGTAAAAATAGAGGATGATGAACATATCGATGAGATAGATACGACACTTGCTTTACCGGAGGGAGCTATCGTCTACTTGGTAAATCCGGTACGTCAATTTACCGCATTTACCAACAAAGCAGAGCAACTGCATACAAATGGGGGCTTGTATATGAGTGAGACCTATTTAAGTGATAGTGACTTTGATGAAGGAGACACGGTAACCGTGTCAACATCATTGGGTGAGGTTAACGTCACCGTCATTAGCGATAATAAAATTGGTGGTGCAATAGCATGTCTTCCGACATTTGATAGCAAGATAAATTCCGAAGCACTGTTTAGCGGCTATCGCTTTACTTCAGCTTCTATAAAAAAGGTGTGATAGATGGATGTAGCATTTATTATTGAGACAATCATAAAAATTGTCGTACTATTGCTGGTTTTTTCAGCTTTGGCAGGATTTGGTACGTACTTTGAGCGTAAAGTATTGGCATTTATGCAACGCCGTTTGGGACCCATGCATGTAGGACCGTACGGGTTACTGCAAATTGCAGCCGATGGTGTCAAACTGTTTACAAAAGAGGATATTATTCCTCAAAATGTCGTTGCGCCTATTTTTAAAATTGCACCGGTGATTACTGCGGCAACAGCCTTTATGGCAGCAGCAGCCATTCCTTTTGTACCTGAGTTTACGCTCTTTGGCTACACCGTCCGTCCCATAATTTCCGATGTTAACATCGGGGTACTTTATGTGGTTGGTGTTATGGCAATCGGTCTATACGGTCCGCTGCTTGGCGGTATGGCATCAGCAAATAAATGGTCGCTGATCTCGGCGGCACGTGCGGCATCGGTATTTATTTCGTATGAAGTGGTGACGGGTCTGGCACTGTTGGCACCGATTATGTTAGTAGGATCATTGTCATTAATCGATATGAATAATTACCAAAGTGACGGGTGGATGATCTGGTCGCAGCCGGTTGCTTTCATTCTTTTTGTGATTGCCACGTTTGCCGAGACGGGACGAACACCGTTTCACCTCATTGCCAATGACCATGAGATTATTGATGGTTTTGGTACAGAGTATTCAGGTATGCGATGGGGTCTGTTCTTTATTGGAGAGTATGCCAATATGTTTTTTATCTCTTTTGTGACTGCACTGATCTTTTTAGGCGGTTTTGGTGATGGCAGCCTTTTAGGTGCATTGGCACTTTTAGGTAAAGTAGCGTTTCTCTTTTTCTTTTTCTTGTGGACGCGTGCCGCATGGCCAGATGTACGGCCGGATCAATTGATGTGGCTCTGTTGGAAAGTGTTAATGCCAATCGCTATTCTCAATATAGTCGTGACCGGCTTCATAGTAATGTTTTAGGGGGCAATGATGAGTGTAGAACAATTTCAAGACAGAAATGTTGGTAAACAGAACTACGTTACGGTTGATATAGAAGATTATCCGGTTACGGGTATGGATAAATTTCGACGGGTATGTCGGCGGACATTTCGAGGGGAACTGTTTGTAGGACTTTGGGTAGTACTTCGTGAAATGTTCAAATTTGATATTCACACGGTACAGTATCCTAAAGAGAAACTTCCGTTAGGACCGCGATATCGAGCCATTCATCAGATGCAACGTCTCTGGGAGTCCGGAACGGAACGCTGTATTGGATGTGGACTTTGTGAAAAAATTTGTATCTCAGACTGTATTCGTATGGACACGCGTATTGATGAGAACTCTCGAAAAGAGGTTACGCAATACAGTATTAATTTGGGACGTTGTATCTTTTGTGGCTATTGCGCCGAGGTCTGTCCCGAACTGGCTATTGTTCATGGCGGTGAATACGAAAATGCTTCGGAACAGCGAGCACATTTTACTTTATATGAAGATATGCTTACGCCAGTAGATGATGCCATAGCACAGAAGCAAAAAGAGTTTCCCGGCTTTGGTGCCATTACACCATATGAAGACGAGCGCGTTACTAAAACGCCGCTTGCATATTAAGGAGTTGACATGTTTGAAGCAATAGCGTTTTATCTTTTTGCTTTTTTGACTACTGTCATGTTTATCATTACGGTTATGTCAAAACATGCACTGTATTCTATGACCGCTTTGGCTGCGGGAATGATTTTTATTTCAGCCTTCTTCTTTATGTTGGGAGCTGACTTTTTAGGTGCCGTACAGATTATCGTGTATACGGGAGCGGTCATGGCACTGTATGCATTTGGTATGATGTTTTTTGATTCAACGCGAGAACTCAAAGAGAAGACAACGCCGTCGCTACTTGTCTTTGGACTCGGAGGTATGGCGGCACTGTTAACGGTGATTATTGTGGCTGCTCCCATTGTATCTGGCAATATTACTGCGGCGTATCCGATTGTTGAAGGTGTCGGCAATACCCAAGCCGTGGGTATGGTGCTTTTTACCAAGTATTTGATCCCGTTTGAAGTTGCGGCAGTTATGCTGCTTGTTGCTATGATTTCAGGCATTGTACTCGCCGGTAAGAAGATGGATGTTTCGCTGACTTTGGTTGAAGATGATGAGACATCTCGACTTGATACAGAAAAAGAAAAGGCAACGTCATGATGGAAATAGGTCTAAATCACTACCTTGTACTTTCAACAATATTGTTTGCAATTGGATTGTTGGGGGTTATGCGCCGCCGAAATCTCTTAATGCTCTTTTTTGCTACCGAGATTTTGTTGAATTCGGTCAACATTGCTTTTGCGGCAATATCACATTTTTACGGAGATCTGAGCGGTCAGATGTTTGCTTTTTTTGTGATTGCCATCGCTGCATCCGAAGTGGCTGTAGGTCTAGGTCTGCTGGTCGTTTGGTTTAAACGTAGTGGATCGATTGATCTTGAAACTCTAAAATCGATGCGAGGATAATAGTATGGAAATGTATTTATATATAGCGCTCTTTGCACCGTTAGTAGGGTCTCTTTTTGCGGCACTTTTTGGTGCGAGTCCCAAAACATTAATTGCAGGTATTGTGTCGTCTGCGCTTCTGTTTATTTCATTTTTGAGCAGTTTGGTATTGCTTGTCCATGTGATTGACGGCAATGTAGTTCATGTGGAAATGATGACATGGATGGCTGCGGGTGACTTGTATATTCCCTTTGGGTTTATTGTTGATCAGGTTAGTGTCACGATGATGATGGTGGTGACGGTTGTCTCTACGGTCGTACATGTATATTCTATAGGTTACATGGATCATGATAAAGGATTTAATCGATTCTTTTCGTATCTTTCGGCATTTGTGTTTTCCATGATGGTGCTGGTTATGAGTGACAACTTTGCAGGTCTGTTTATCGGATGGGAAGGGGTCGGCTTATGTTCTTGGTTACTTATTGGTTTTTGGTATCACAAAGAGTCAGCGACCTGGGCAGCCAACGAGGCCTTCATTATGAACCGTATTGCTGATCTGGGTATGTTAATTGGTATTTTCTTAATCTATTGGAATATTGGATCACTGCAGTATGATAAAGTCTTTGCCGACATGCAAAATATCGATATTTCTATTGTTACGATGATTGGCATTTTTCTCTTTATCGGAGCGATGGGTAAATCGGCACAATTTCCACTGCATACGTGGCTTGCCGATGCTATGGAAGGTCCAACACCGGTTTCGGCGCTGATTCACGCGGCAACGATGGTGACCGCGGGTGTGTATTTGGTCGTTCGTGCCAATCCAATTTATGACCTCATTCCCGATGTCGGGTATTTCATTGCCTGTTTGGGTGCTTTTGTAGCCATGTTTGCAGCATCCATGGCACTGGTAAATCGTGATATGAAACGTATTATTGCCTATTCAACGCTCTCACAGCTTGGCTATATGTTCGTTGCTGCAGGATTGGGAGCATATTGGGTGGCACTGTTTCACTTGATGGCACATGCATTTTTTAAAGCGTTGTTGTTCTTGGGTGCAGGTAATGTCATGCATGCAATGAATGATGAACTCGATCCATTTAAAATGGGGGGATTGCGTCATACGATGAAAGGTACCTTTATTATGATGACACTAGCGTCAGTGGCACTGGCGGGTATCTTTCCATTGGCAGGATTTTTCTCCAAAGATCTTATTTTGGAAGTCTCGTTTATTGAGCACCATTATATTCTCTATACGGTACTGTTATTGACAGCGGGAATGACGGCATTTTACTCATTTCGTCTAGTGGCACTTATCTTTCATGGAGAGGAGCGTTACAAACTCTTTGGCGTTCATCCGCATGAGGCCTATAAATATATGCTGATTGCGATGTCGCCGCTGGCACTTTTGGCGGTTATTGCCGGCACCTTTAAAATGACCTATTTTGAGATGGTAACTAAGGTGCTCCCTATGACCGAATATCATGTCCATAACCCAATGGTATATTGGATTATGACCATCGGTACGCAATTGTTTGTAATTGCGTGTATTTTGTATGCATATCGCAAATATGAAGTGGCGAAAGAAGATAAAAAAATGGAAGAAAATATTGGGTATAAGATTTTATGGAATCAATACTACATTCCACAGTTGTATGAGGAATACGTAGCAAAACCATACCAAGAACTCTCCCGTATTTTCTGGAAAGATATCGATATGAAAGTAGTAGATGCAACGGTAGATATGGTTGCTAATGTATTTTATAAAACGGGTGAAAAAACTCGGGGCATGCAAAACGGTAACCTCTCTAGTATGTTACAGTGGATGGTATTTGGTTTGGTGGTTATGTTGGCACTAGCAGCAGTATATAGCATAGCTACAACACTAGTAGCGGGTTAAGGAGAATCGATAATGGATAGTATTTTAACAATATTAATATTTTTCCCGGCCGTAGCAGGTATGCTTGGGTTTGTGGTTCACAAAGATAGCATCCGTGCTTACGGGATCAGTGTCGCAGTCATTGAATTTGCCTTGTCCCTAGTGTTATGGATGGGTTATGATCCCAATGTGTCGGGCATGCAGTTTATGGAGTCGATTCCACTGATTCCCGAGTTTGGCATTAGTTATTTGTTGGGGATTGATGGGATTTCACTGTTTATTATTGTCATGGCATCATTTTTTACGATGATCGGTATTGCCACATTGGGAGATACCAAACGGATTAAAGATATGATTATTACCTTGCTGTTTTTACAGATGACTATGATTGGTGTCTTTGCGTCACTTGATGCCATTTTATTTTATGTATTCTGGGAACTCTCATTGGTGCCAATGTTGTACATCATTGGAGCTTGGGGTGGGCCACTGAGAATTTATGCATCAGTGAAATTCTTTTTATATACCTTTACCGGTTCGTTGGTGATGTTGGTCGGTATGTTATTTATGGCATATTTTTATCAACAGGCCACAGGCGTTTGGAGCTTTTCACTTTTAGAGTGGTACCGTCTGATTCTCCCTGAAAATTATCAGCTATGGCTCTTTGTTGCGTTCTTTTTTGGTTTTGCCATTAAAGTACCGATGTTTCCGTTTCATACGTGGTTGCCGTATGCACACGGCCAGGCTCCTACCATCGGTTCGGTATTGCTTGCTGCCGTGCTGTTGAAAATGGGTACCTATGCATTTGTACGGTTTTCATTGCCGTTGTTTCCGGATGCTTCCGTCTTTTTCATGATGCCAATTGCCATACTGGCTATCATCATGATTATTTACACGGCTATGGTGGCTTATGCACAAGAAGATATCAAGCAGGTGGTTGCATACAGCTCCGTGTCACACATGGGGGTGATCATTTTAGGTACCTTTGCCCTGAATGTGGAAGGGATTGCCGGTTCGGTCTTTTTAATGATCGGTCATGGTGTGGTCTCTGGAGCACTCTTTTACCTTGTTGGAGTGATTTATGATCGACGGCATACAAAAATGATGAGTGAATTTGGAGGCTTGGCTTCCGTAATGCCACGCTATGCCACGATTTTTGGTATTATGATGATGGCCTCTGTAGGACTGCCGCTTACCATTAATTTTGTCGGTGAGTTCTTAAGTTTACTTGGATTCTACAAACAGTCGCATATCATGACGCTTATCGCCGGTATTGCTATTATTGTCGGTGCAATTTATATGCTTTCAGCCTATAAAAAAGTATTTTTCGGTGATGTAACCAAAGAGGAGAACAAAAATCTTCCTGATGTGAACAAACGGGAAATGTTTGCGCTAATTCCGCTGACGATTGTAGCAATTTGGTTGGGTATTTACCCTAAACCGATTTTAGAGCCTATTAGTAATTCTACGGAGTCTATTGTTCAGTTAATGCATGATAAAGCGATTACGCAAGAAGCGAAAGAGCGAATTCCAAATTTAGTTGAAGAGATGAGCATCTCAAGAACTTCAACCCAGGAGGTCCACTAATGTTAGAGCCAGTTAATATTTCATTAGAGTCGCTAAATCTTTCGACACTAACACCAATGCTCATTCCGATCATTGGCGCACTGGTCATTTTGT
>JALUJE010000196.1 GCA_027057185.1 Helicobacteraceae bacterium
GCTCAACATGATTGCCTGTTTTAACAGCGGCATCGACTATGCAGGCAAACCACTAGCACAAAAACCAAGATCCATCTACCCGTTTGCCGTCATTAATGCCTATGCAAAAAATCCAAAAACCCTGCAAAACAAGATGCAGAAAAAAATTGCCAACGGGGCTTTGGGCATCATTACCCAACCGGTGTACAATGTAGAGAATGCTAAAGTGCTTCTGGAACTTATGGATCATGCCAATCACGAGTGCTGCAATGGTGAAAAAGATGCCCAGCTGATTTTCGGGGTCTTTCCCATTACCAAACTGCGTACGGCTCAGTTTCTTGCATCACACGTACCTGGGATCAATGTGCCCAAAGCTTGGATTGAGAAATTGCGTACTGCACATGACATTTCCGAAGAAGAGGAGTATAAGGTCGGTTTTGAATTGAGTAAAACACTCTTTGAGAGTCTCAAAGCGCTGCACCCGAAAATGCATCTGATGAGTGCCAATCAGTTTAGCGTTGCCAAAGAGATCTTATTGTAATTTACATGTAAAAGAGACTATTCAATCTCTTTTACCAAATCTTCAGTCGTCGCTAAAAATGTTACTTGTGTGACCTTGCCCTTATCCAAATTCACTACCATGATGCGATTGCCCTCGTTTGCATTGATGTAACCCGCACCTTTCTCTTCATCTAAAATAGTCAAAATTGGATATTTCAGATCTTCTAAATCCGGCAGTACCGCCATTTTATAAATCAGCGAAGGCATCTTACTCATGTCGGCAACAAAAAAGATGTTTTTACTGCTTAAATAGTCATCGGGTTGGGATTTCAATAGATCGGTGACAATATGCCCCATATCTTTTTTAAAGGCAAAAATAACTTTGTTCGCGTCGGCGACATTGTGCTCTTTGTCAAACTGATCAGTAAAAATCGTATGTTTCATGGGTTCGCCAATGGTAATATTGGGTGCGATCACACCACTTTCAACGACAACCACTTCCGTACTGACCGGGGTTTCGTCACTTTTTGAACATCCTGAAAAAAGGGTGATGACAGCGGCTAATGCCAGAACAAGAATACTCTGTTTCATGTTGTTTCTCTCCAAATATAATTTTTGTACTGAAGTTATACAAGAACTATTCTGTTTTACTCTTAAAATTTACATGTAAATTACTCTGTTCTGCTTCTGTGAAGCTGCTGCTTTCGTTTAAAATTTAAACTTCTTTTGTTATAATCTACCCCAATAATAGCAAACTAGGAATGCAATGATAGACTTAAAAAAACTTCAAAACAATTTTGATTATGTTAGTGCCCAGCTTCAGCGCAGGGGGGTAGATACCGAACTCCTTCACACCCTACAAAAGAAAAACCGCGCCCTGAAAACAGCCAAAGCCGATTTTGAAAAGGCACAGGCAGCTCAAAATGAGATGAGCAAACTTTTTGGTCTTTATAAGCGCGAGGGCAAAGATATCACCGAACTTAAAGAGAGAGTCGATGCGAATAAAGCACGCATTAATGAACTCATCGACATCCAACGTGAAGCAGAAGACGCGCTTACTTCCATCGTCATGGGGATACCAAATCTCCCTGATGAGGAGGTACCCGACGGTGCCGATGAAGCCGACAATGTTGAAATCACCAAAGTACTTACACCTCCTTCCTTGGCGTTTCCACCCAAAGCGCATTGGGAACTCGCTGAGATTAATGGCTGGATCGATTTTGAACGGGGTGTCAAAATTGCCAAAAGCCGTTTTGCCGTTGTATGCGATGAGGGTGCCCGTTTGGAACGTGCCTTAATTAACTTCATGCTCGATTTCAATCGTGAACGCGGTTTTACAGAGATGAGTGTGCCGGCTATAGTCAATCGTCAAGCACTCGAAGGTACCGGACAGTTACCCAAATTTGAAGAGGATCTCTACAAAATCGACGGGGAGTCACTCTACCTTATTCCCACTGCAGAAGTCCCGTTAACCAATCTCTTTCAAGACGAGATTGTCACAACCGAAACATTGCCGATCAAAATGACCGCTTACACATCATGTTTCCGGAAAGAAGCCGGTGCTGCCGGACGAGACACCCGTGGTATGATTCGACAGCATCAGTTTCATAAAGTCGAACTCGTTGCCATTACCCATCCCGATGACAGTGACACACTGTTTGACGAGATGATTTCATGTGCTTCCGATATGCTGAGCGCACTGGAGCTACCCCACCGTCTGGTCACTTTGTGTACGGGAGACTTAGGATTTAGTGCTGCAAAAACGGTCGATCTGGAGGTCTGGCTTCCGGGTCAACACGGATATCGCGAGATCAGCTCCATTTCCAATACACGAGACTTTCAGGCGCGACGCGCCAAAATACGTTTTAAAGAAGGAAAGAAAAACCGCTTTGTCCATACGCTTAACGGCTCTTCCCTCGCCGTAGGACGTACCATGGTCGCCATTATGGAAAACTTTCAAGACGAACACGGCATAATCGCGATTCCCCATGTTCTTAAAAAATACATGTAACTTTTCAAAAGGGACATTGTGGCGGAGCTAGAACACGAAGAGATCATTATTATTGAAGAAGACCATACCACGGTACAGACATCTGATGGTGCTTCCAATCATGCCACACAGCAGCAGGGAAACCGTCTTAAAAAAATCGTGCTGATTGGCGCTATTGCCCTTATTATCATACTGTTGGCACTCATCGCATACTTGTTACTGGGCAAGCAGAACCATCCTGAGAGTTTCAATAACCGCTTTAACCAGATTAGCTCCAAGCTTGATGAAGAGAAGAAAAACGTTGTCGCTATCAGCCGTCTTGAAAAAATGATTGCCAAGGCCAATACCCTATACAGTAACGGTGACATAGCAAATGCTCTTGCTTTGTATGAAAAAATTGCCCTCTACAGTGAGGCCGTTTCTCAATATAACCTGGGCGTGGCACAGCTCAAAGAGCAGCACTATGCCGACGCACTTCAAAATTTCAACAAGGCAATTAAAGGTGGAGAACGCGAATGTGCCAGCGCTATTAATGCAGCAGTCTGCTCCCTCTATTTGAACAACGAAGCGTCGTTTCATTACTACATTGAGTTAGCCTATGCTTCGCTTGCCAAAGAGAGTGACTCCACACTCTATTCGTACTACTATACACTCATTAACTACTACAAACAGAATTATCAAGAGAGCCTGATTGCCTTAGGGCATCCAACATCATCTGCGTATGCACATACACAAGATCAGCTCCACACAAAAATCGACACTCTCTTTGGCAACTATTATGGCGCATTGAATGCCTTAGAGAACACTCTAGCAGATCAGGATTATTTTACTCTGGCTCTTTTATACGCCAACATCGGTGATCTGACCCTTTCAAAAAAATATCTTATTGATGCCATTTCTATCAATAAAGATCCGATGAAAGAACAGCTTGCACTTGCATTGATTTACCTTAAATCCGGATTGCTCGAAGATGGCGGAACCCTGCTTCGTGATACCACCGATAAATATGCAGAAGCCGTCTACCAACCCTACCCGATTCATGTCCATCTCAAAAAGGCTCTTTTTGATACGGAACTGGCTCAAAATCACTATCGCAATCATATTATTAAAGACCGACGAACCCTCTATGACATGATCTTCTATTTTTCACCCTACCGCGTCTTTAACGCCGAACAAACGATTAGCTATATTCGTAAAGGAAATGCTAACATCCATATAGATGACATTAGCAGTGCTAAAGAGTATTTACACTACAGCAAACAGCTCTCTCAGGTCAATAAAGGCATTGCCGAAGCCATTCAAAAATCCCTATCTTTTCATTTAAGAAGCGCCAATAAACAACTTCAGGCACTCTTGAAAATCGAGCCGAAACACTCCATTTTAAACTATAATCTAGCTCTCACCTATGCACAGCTTGGTGACCACGAACACGCTTACAAATATTTTTTAAAGTCTTATCACCTAGATGCCAATAATTACCTTTCAGGGATATATGCACTCTTCAGTGCCCAGTTGTTACAAAAAAATTCGCAAAAACTGCATGCTATTTTAAAAGAGAATCTTTCCAATGAAGATGACACTGAAGAGTTTGAACTCTACAGAGCGCTGCTCAATATTGCAACACAAAACTATGTTGCTGCCCTGCCTTGGCTGGAACGACAACATAAAGAGCGTCCTTTATATCTTATTTTGGATTATATTATTGCTTCGGAGTTCAACAAAAAAGATAGCATGCAACAGCTAACACAGAAACTTGCCAATCAACTCCCATATGATATTCTACCGCACCTGCTCTACATTCATGCCCATTACCAAGAACTACAAAATAAAGCCTATGCCGCTTCAGCACTGAGTTATCTGAAACAACAGAAGTTTTTATTTGATGACCTCTACTACGGTCCATTTATTACCCGTTATCTCTACGCTCAAATGGCACTGATTACCGGTATGCTACATCCACTGCATACACAACTGCAACATACCCTACAGGCAACTCCAGATGATCCGCAGGATATTACCAATGCACTCGCCATGATCTCACTCTATGCACAAAAATTTGAAGAGTCCTATACTCTGTACAATCAACTCATTGATGATTATAAACAACGTGATGCTCAGACCTTGTTCTTAGGAGCAGTTGCCGCCATAGCTTCTGAACATAAAGCGAATGCGATTGCTTTGTTGGAGTTGGCAAAACTAAAAAATCCCAATTTTATGGAGAGCCGTTACGCTCTGGGACTGCTCTATCTTGAGGTAAAAAACAACCACGGTGCCGCTATTCAGTTTCGACGTATTGGCAACAGCGGCTTTCAGTCGGAATATTTCAATTTCAGTATCAATACCAACGCGCTGCTGTTTCATAAACGAGAGGTATTGGCAACACAGAACCCTTAACGCTTTTTAAACAACTTATAGCGGCGGATTAGATGTAGCAATGCCTGAAGGGGGCCGTACAAAATATAAAGCGTGAAAATTAGCGCAAATCCTTCTTTCGGATACACCACAATCACCGATGCCAAAATAAGAAGAGTCACAAAGAGTCGCATATAGTGTAACGACTGCAGATCGAGCTTTTTAAAGCTGGGATAGCGAATATTGCTCACCATTAACAACGCAAGTAATGCCGCAGCAATCAGAACAAGATACTGATATTCATGAATACCGGCGTAATCTTCAAAAATCAGCACCAATACGGAGATGAATACTGCTGCCGTAGGAATGGGGACACCAATAAATACCGATGGCTCAACCTGAGATGTCGTGACATTAAAACGCGCCAGTCGAATCGCACCCAATACGACAAACATAGCACTAACAACAATACCGATACGTCCATAATCGTGCCCAATATACATGTAAATCAACAGTGCCGGCGCCACCCCGAACGACACAATATCCGCCAGCGAATCAAACTCTACCCCAAAACGGCTACAGGTATTGGTTAAACGTGCGACTCTCCCATCAAGCGCATCAAAAATCAAGGCTAACACTACCAACCACGCCGCCAGTTCATATGCACCTTCAATGGCACTGACCATACTAAATATTCCTACAAATATCGAAGCTGCCGTAAACATATTTGGCAGAATGTATGCCAGCTTTTTTGGAGACCTTCCTTGCTGCATGGGCACGCTTAGTAACTACTGGTCAATGATTATGGCAGTATCATCATTGCTTTGCATCTTACTCTCTATACCATTTTCTTTTTCAAAATCGGAAATAATGTTTCGAACCTGCTCTCCGGAGATATTCTCTTTCTCATACAATAATGCCACCATTTTTTCAATAGCCGGAGCATACAGCTCCAAACGCTCTTTCACCGCTTTATAGTGCTCTTCGAGTGTATTTTTAATGTACGCATCCATATCTTCGGCCATCTTGTCACTGTATTCACGAGACTGCTGCATACCGCCGCCTAAAAAGGAACTGCGCTGTTTTTCCAATACCATCAGACCGGCGACGTCACTCATGCCGTAGACCTGCACCATAGACTTTAGAATATCCGTTGCGCGTTCCAAATCATTTCCGGCACCCGTAGAGATCTCACCAAAAAAGACTTCTTCAGCAGCACGACCGCCCAACAGGACATCAACTTCAGCAAGAAGCTCATACTTTTGCGCCAAATATTTATTCTCCTCTGGAGTATTGAGCGTATAGCCCAAAGCGGCAAGTCCACGAGGAATGATAGAAACCTTGGAAACTTTTTTAGCGCCCTTAGTCGTCTCTGCAAGCAACGCATGACCACTTTCATGATACGCAACAATTTTTTTCTCTTTTTCATTAATACGACGACTCTTTTTTGCCAATCCGGCAATAGCGCGCTCTACCGATTCTCGTAAATCTGCCTGCTTCACCGTACTTTGACTTTTACGGCCGGCCAATAAAGCACCTTCGTTAATAATGTTGGCCAAATCGGCACCGGCAAGTCCCGCCGTTAATCGGGCCAACTCTTCTAAATCAACATCATCATCGACTTTAATGCCTTTAATATGTACTTTTAGAATTTCAATACGTCCTTCATAATCCGGTTTATCTACCAAAACCTGACGATCAAAACGACCCGGACGCAACAATGCCGGATCTAAAATTTCAGGACGATTGGTCGCGGCAAGAACAATAATCGGTACATCCGTGCTAAAGCCGTCCATCTCGGCCAAAAGCTGATTGAGCGTCTGCTCACGCTCATCATTTCCGCCCATATTGGCACCTGCGGCACGACTTTTACCAATGGCATCAATCTCATCAATAAAAATGATGGACGGTGCATCCTTTTTTGCCTGCTCAAACAGATCACGTACCCGTGCGGCACCCACACCGACAAACATCTCAATAAAACTTGACCCCGACACCGAGAAAAACGGAACATCCGCCTCTCCAGCTACCGCTTTGGCTAAAAGTGTCTTACCCGTACCCGGACTTCCAACCAACAAAACACCTTTGGGAATTTTAGCACCCAGCTCAACATAGCGACCCGGATATTTAAGAAAATCAACTATTTCAAGAACCTCTTCTTTAGCTTCATGTGCACCGGCAACATCATCAAATTTTGTTTTGGGTTTTTCGGAATTAATGAGCTTTTTGGAATTCCCCATACCAAGAATACCACCGCCCATGCTCTTCTGCATCCGACTGGCAAAAAACATCCAGATACCGATAATCAGTAAAAACGGCAAAAGCCATCCGAACATCTCGGTAAACCAGTTGGTCTCACTAAAACCTTTGTAGTCAATCCCTTTTTTATCCAAGAGTGGAATGAGTGTTGCGTCATTGCCGACCATACGAGCACTGTAAGCGTGTTTAATACCGTCCACATCGGAAAGAGCACGAATGTACGTCTGTCCAATGGCAACCTTGTTCACCTCACCGTTTTCAATCAACTTTTTCAATTCGGCATAGCTAACTTCTTTATTGATGACATTTGCCGTAGAAGTACCCATACGACTGTCAATATTCCCCTGATCTCCCACTAGTGCTTTAAACACCATAATCACCACAATTGAAAAAATTGCAAATGTCAGTAACGGGTTTTTATTAAAAAAATTGTTGTCATTTTCCGGTTCGGGCTTGCCCATTAAGTTGTTCCTTTTAAAATCAATGTTACCCACTCGTCTTGTGGGACTCGTTCTAGTAATTCATAGTCACGGTATTCTCGTAGAACTTTAGCTTCATATTTGTCTAAAATTCCTGAAAGAATTACAGTACCCTCGCTCTTTAGCGCTTTTTTTAAGTCTTTAGCCATAAATACCAGTACGTCAGCAACAATATTGGCAATAATCACATCATACTGCTCAGAGGCATTATGTACCGATCCGACCCATATATGCCGTAATGCACTACCATTTTGCTCTATATTCGCTTTGGTATTGGTAACAGAGAGCTCATCAGTGTCACATGCATCGACCACAGCCCCGAGTTTTGCCGCAGCAACAGACAAAATACCACTACCACAACCAACATCTAAAACAGTATTGTTCTCTTTTATTATCATAGCAAGTGATTGTAAACAGCTTGCCGTAGTAGGGTGATGCCCTGTTCCAAAAGCCAATGCCGGATCGAGTGCAATATTGATGAGATCTTTTTTAGGGTTTTCCCAGGTTGGATGAATGTAAAACGGTGCTATTTCCACTGCCGTAATATGCTGCTGATATATTGAAATCCAATCATCATTTTTTTCACGACTCAACTCCAGCGACACACTGACATGTTGTGACAGAGCCTTACTTAGGGCTTCAGAAAACTGTTCAATACCCCATGCTATGGTAGCGAGATCATCTTCACTGCGAATAATGAATGTATTGTCATATTCTTCAAAACCGACAGGAAGCGTATCACTCAAAAAATCACAAAAAAGTTCATAGTATGCAGAGGGACGTACAATAAGTTGATAATAGTGTTCTTGCATCAACTACCCTAAAACATCCTCTAACTTTTCTTTGAGTACTTGCGGCGTAAACGGTTTGACGATGTAGTTGTTTACACCGGCTTTAAGTGCAGTAATCACTTCAGCTTTACCGCCTTCAGTCGTCACCATAATAATGGGCATATCTTCAAAACGGGAATCGGCACGAACTTTTTTGACCAATTCTAAACCATTCATCTCCGGCATGTTCCAATCGGTAATTAGCACTTCAGTATCGGGATTGGCATCGATCTGTTCCCAACCTTTTAAACCATCTTCTGCTTCAAGAAGGTCTTTATGTCCAATGCGATTGAGCGTATTTTTAATAATACGTCTCATTGTTGAGCTATCATCGACAACAAGTATTTTCAAAATCAGTCCTTTGACAAAAAAATATATCTAAAATAATAACAAATATTATCTAAAAATTGTTTGTAGTAACTTTAAAAA
>JALUJE010000197.1 GCA_027057185.1 Helicobacteraceae bacterium
TTAATATCAGCACAGATACTGTTCCAAAGTGGACGGTTTTTTTTGAGTGTTGCAACGGCATGTTTGTCAACTTCATTGAGCATAAGGTGTCGAAATCCTGCCTGTTCCAAACCCAGAGCTAACCCTCCGGCACCGGCAAAAAGTTCTATGCTGGTGTGGTTGGCAATATGCATTTTCGAAGGCACGCTCCCCATGATGATCCTTTGTGCGTATTATAACTTTTTTATTATGGAATAAAAATAGAAGCAGTACGCTTTTTATTGCAATATGTCATATTGACAGCGACTGTTCAATGAGTGTGTCCAGAGTCTCTTCATCGTTGGTTGTGGCAAAGCAGCTGTGTGCTCCGCAAACCAGATATCCCTCGGTGACACTCTCGTCATATTGTTTCAGAGTAAACGGGTAGTGCCGGTGACTTACATGCAATTTACTTTTGACAATGCGGTCTTCTTTAGCATAACGTATCATCTGGTTGAAGAGGTAGGGGGCTGTAATGGGTTTGCGTGAGAGATCATAGGAGTAGTACTCGAGTGTTTTAAAGGCAAAATGTCGATATTTTTCATCGACTAAAGAACCCAGAGACAAGAGTAGATCGACCATAACACCGACGGAACCGGGATAGGAGCTGTCAGTTGTATCGGCTTTGGTCTCAAACGTGTTTTTACTGAAGTACCACATACCCCGGTCATAAAAACGTTCAAGTGCATGGTTAGCCATCTTTTGTGCTTCTATGAGATAGCGTTCGTCATAGTTTTGTTGGTAGGCGGCAATAAGGGCAACACCCAAATAGGCGTAATCTTCCAGGAATGCTTCGACTTTTGGGGGTTTATGAATGAGGGTTGAATGGTACAATGTACCATCAAGATAGAGCGTTTGTAGTAAGGTGTCGAGATATGTCACGGCAATCTCCGTATAGCGTGTTTCAATACTGCCAAGCTCAAAGAGTGCCTGAATCATCATGGCGCTCCATGATGTTTGTATCTTTGTGTCAATAAAGGGATAGGTTCTCTCACGACGCATTGATGCGAGAATTGTCTGTACCGTTGTAAACCATGCCGGTCGAGAATTGTCCTCAATACGCACAATAGCATTGCCTTCAAAATTGCCGTTGGGAGAGACGCTAAGTTTTGTAAGAATATCTTCACATTGTTGTGGTGTAAAACCACTGTCTCGCAGCCGTTCAAATGTTTCTGTGTAGTCATAGACAAAATATTTTCCCTCTTCACCATCACTGTCGGCATCACTGGCTGAGTAAAAAAGAGTCTCCTCGCTCATAAACGCGAGCATAAACTCGGCAATCTCAAGGGCCGTACGTTTAAAGGTAGGTTCGTTAAAAACATGAAATGCTTTGATGTAAAGGGAGCAGAGCAGGGCATTGTCGTATGTCATTTTTTCAAAATGCGGTACGAGCCACTCCCTATCGACGCTGTAGCGACAAAAACCGCCGTCTACAATGTCGTAAATACCGCCACGTTGCATGGCGAATAGGGTTTTGGTAACCATTGTTTTGGCGGTCTCGTTACCCGTGAGCAGATAGAGGTTGCTAAGGGCGGTGAGTGTTGAAGTGTGTGGAAACTTTGGTTGAACGGAGAAGCCGCCAAAGCGGTTTTCAAAGTTGTGCTCGCACTGTGACAAAAAGGTATTGGCAATGTCAAATGTGAGTTTAGTTGCTTCTTTGGGGTGGGTATGTGATGTTAAAAACCCTTCAATTTCCTCGGCATTTTCAAAAAGTTTATCGTCATGTTCCATTACCTTATCACTAATGATTTTGGTAAGCTCCTTAAAGCCCATGGATTGCTGGCGACTTTCAACGGGGAGGTAGGTTGCGGCAAAAATGGGTTTGTTCTGCGGAGTACAGAAAATTGAAGTTGGCCAACCGCCGGGACGCCGATTTAGCAGTAGATGTACTTCCTGGTAATATTTGTCAATATCGGGACGCTCCTCACGATCTACCTTGATGCTGATGAAATGGGTATTCATAAATGCGGCAACGGCCTCATTTTCAAAGACTTCATGTTCCATAACATGGCACCAGTGGCAGGCACTGTAGCCAATAGAGATGAAAATAGGTTTGTTCTCCTGATTGGCTTTGTCAAATGCTTCGTCACACCATGGGAACCAGTCAAGTGGATTGTCTTTGTGCTGTTGTAGGTAGGGGGAGTCTTCGTATTGTAGTCGATTGGACATGGTCTGTCTCTTTTTACATGTAAATTTATTAGGCATGATAGAGCATTATGCTTAGATTGCCATTAAGTATTGTAAAAAAATGTCGATAGTATGCCAGAGTTAAGAGAAGTTTAACTATAACTTATCTATACTAAAAACATTAAAAACTAACATAAAAGGTTGCAAAAATGAGACGACATGGTTTTACACTGATTGAATTGATTTTTGTCATTGTCATTATTGGCGTTCTGGCGGCAGTTGCCGTACCAAAGTTTAAAAATTTAAAAGAAAATGCCGTTGCCAACAATGTCATTAAAATTGTCAAAGATACGGAAAGTTCGGCACCTTCAGCATACTTAAGCGTGGTAGATGTTGATGAAGCAGAGACATCGTCAACGGTAGAATTAAGTGATCTTGTTACCATTAACGGAAAAAACTGGACCTATACGTCTGCTGCGGGAGCCGGTACGTATGCCTATAGAGATAACGGTACGGCAGATGCGGCAACCATTACGTTGAATGCCACCAATCGTACCATTACTTCGGTTATTACCTGTAGCAATTTTAACGATACTAAAACCCAGACCAAATGTACGAACTCCGGCGCTACGGGGCAGGTTATTGATTTTTAGATGACCTCCAAGGCATTCACACTTATTGAGCTCATTTTTGCCATTGTCATTATTGGTGTGTTAGCCTCGGTAGCCATTCCAAAATTTTCCGGACTGCGTGACAACTCTAAAATTGCGGCAGAACTTTCCACTGCAGCATCGGTTCAGGTGGCGTTAGATGCATGTAACGGTGAGTGGATTATTAATGAAGGGAGTTTTACTTGCGGTGCTTCCATTACTCAGGCTGATCTGAACAGTAACGGTTTTCCCGATTCTCTTGGCAATCCACTTGATGCTATTTTAAAAAATGCCGCTGCCATCGGATGGAGCCAGACGGGTACCTCGTACCGGGGACCGGCTTCTAATGATGCCAAAGGTGTTGTCACATGCAAACCGGGTAAACCTTGTACTGCAAAACACTGGGTGTATGACAGTACTAACGGAACGTTCACACTGACGGATGATTAAACGGCTATGATACATAAGGTTCTTAGTGTTTACTAGACCCGTCATTCGTTTAAATCTCATTAATCTTATGAATAATCCACAGTGCAAATCCTAAAATGACTGCCGAGACAATTGCTACGGTAATGGTGCCTGTTTCATATTCCATGATAGAGTATCCTTAAAAAATAGATGTCATTACATGCCCATTGCTTCTGCCATGGTCCACATCGGTAGAAAAATACCCAGTGCCAGTACCAAAACAAATCCGGCAATTGCCGCAATTAAAATGGGTTCAATCATAGAGGAAACACTATCAATAATATTTTCATATTTGTCATTATAGTATTTGGTGATTTTGTCCAGCATGGTGTTGAGTGCTCCGGCATCTTCACCTGCTTTGAGCATTTGTAAAATCATGCTTTCAAAAAAGTTGGATGACTCAAAACCGCTGTGGAGTGATCGACCCTCTTCAACCGCTTCGGTAATTTTGGAAAACTGCTGTTTCATGTAACGATTGTCTACAACACCTATGGCAGCTTTAAGAGCATCAACAATGGGAATACCGGCATGTACCAGTACATTGAAAATATAGACAAAACGTCCCAGCATGGCATAACGGGTGACGGCACCGACAATGTAGATTTTTAAAAGCCACCGATCACTTTGAAGTGCCAGTGCGGCACTCTTTTGGTAAAAGTAAGAGTAAAGCCCTGCGAGAATCATTCCTGCGGCAACAATGTAGGGGCCATAGTGCGTTAGTGCATTTTCAGTCCATAGCAGCAGTAGTGTCGGAAAGGGCAGCTCGGCATTACTTTCACGAAAGAGCTCTTCAAATTGCGGTACAACAAAGATGATGACAATCGTAAAGGCAATCATCATGGCGACAATCGTAATGAGTGGGTAGCGTGTCGCTTTTTTTAGTTTGATGCGGTTATCATGAATATTCTGTAATATTTCGGAGAGTCGATTGATGGATTCTGAGAGGGTTCCGGTCTGTTCACCCAGATGAATCATGGAGATGGAGAGGTTTCCAAGTTGATGCGCATAGGGTTTTAGGGCATCACTCAGGCTCATCCCACCTTCAATATCTTCAGTTGCACGCTCTAAAATGGCTTTAAGCATCGGCTCGTGTGTCGATTTATTGACTTCAGACAGACAGAGATTGATGGGCATGCCCGCATCGAGCATTACCGCCAATTGACGCAGTGCGGCAATGTAGCTCTCAATGGCAATACGTTTGTTTTTGATGGGATGCTTCTGTTGCGCTATAAATTTGTTGATCTTCATCTTTAGGGGTTCAGAGATCTCCTGAATCCTGACGATGACGCCCAACTCCATTTTTTGAAACTCCCGCATTGCATCAAGTTTGTTGGAGGTCTCCAGAACCATAGTGCTTTTGTGTTTGCCGTGACGATAGTAAATCTCAAAAAACTTCATGATTTAGCCCTTGGTAACGCGCATGACCTCTTCAAGAGGAATGATGCCCTGTAGCGCTTTTTTAACGCCGTCGGCAATCATGGGGGTAAACATTCCCTCTTCTTGCGCGACTCTGGCAATTTCAAATTTACTGGCATTGTTGGCAATCATAAGTGAGATGGTATCGCTAACCTGCAAAATTTCGACAATCATCAGACGACCGCTATAGCCGCTCATATTACATTTTGGACATCCTTTCCCTTTGTAAAACAGGGCATCGGCATCAATATAGGGAGTGACTTTTGCCAAAAGGTTTTTGTGAGGTTTATACTCAATGTTGCAGTATTCACAATTTTTTCGTACCAGACGCTGTGCTACAATTGCTAGAAGTGAATCGGCAATGAGGTAGGGTTCAAGCCCCATCTGTACCATACGGCTAATAGCGCTGGGAGCATCATTGGTGTGCAGAGTTGAAAATACCAAATGCCCAGTCAATGATGCCTGTGCGGCAGCATTGAGGGTTTCCATATCACGAATCTCACCTACCATAATCACATCAGGATCCTGACGTAAAAAGGATTTGAGTGCAGCAAAAAAACTAAAACCGACCTTGTCGTTGACCTGTACTTGTTGTACCAGTGGCAATTGGTACTCTATGGGGTCTTCGACTGTCAAAATCTTGTTCTCAAGACTTTTTATCTCATTGAGAGCAGCATAGAGTGTGGTAGTCTTGCCGCTACCGGTAGGTCCGGTAATGAGAACAATACCAAATGGAGAGCCAATAATATTTTCAAATGTGCTGAGGTTCTCATCTTCAAGCCCCAAGTCGGTGAGTTTGAGTAAAATTTTCTGCTGATCCAAAATCCGCATAACAATAGACTCTCCAAAAAACGTTGGGGTTGTTGAGAGACGAAAGTCGTACAGGCCTTTATCAATCTCCATGGAAAAACGCCCATCTTGTGCTTTACGCCGTTCTGAAATATCCAGATTTCCCAAAATTTTTATGCGCGATGCAATGGCATTGTAGATGGTCAGTTCGAAGACAAAGATTTCATGTAATATGCCGTCAACTCGGCAGCGAACCGAGACTTCGTGGGCATCGGGTTCAATATGAATGTCGCTGGCATTGCGCATAATTGCATCTTTAATAATCAGCGTAATCAAACGCATGACAGCACTCTCGTCACTATCACTTTTGTAACTGTCATCCGATATTTCGCGCTTGACCTCTTCGGCAATGGTTTTAGTGTTTTGAATGATTTCAATGCGCTGAAAGATATTGCGGACATCTTCATCAAGTGCTAAAAAAAGTTTGATGGGCTTTGAGATAACAATATGTTCTAGTGCCTCAAGTGCTTCATAGTTTAACGGATTTGAAGTGGCAATATGGATGTACTCATCATCTTCACGCAGGGGAATGGCTTCGGCATTTTCTAAAACGTGCATGGGATAACGTGCAATGAGTTTAAAGTCCAGTTCCTCACCGTAGATGTCGATAAATTCAATATTGAGCTGTGCAGAGAGTTCACGGGCAATTTCCTTGTAGGTGACATACCCTTCTTGAATCAGGAGTTCGCCAAGTTTTTTGGTAAAGTTGGAAGCTTTTTGCAAGGAGAGAACATGCATGAGCTGTTCTTGGGTAATGAGCCCTTTTTCAATTAAGAGATCGCCGAGACGTACAACTTGTTTTATCATTATAGGTACCTGTGAATTGTAGTATGGTGGTTGGCATCTTTCGTTTCAATAATCACTCTGCCTCGCTTGTGTCGGTCAATATATACTTTGTAATGGATGCCGCCTTGTTGAAATGTAATGACTTTGGGGATTTGGGAGCGCAGGGTATATTGACCATTTCGTATGGCAACAAAAGTATGAGAAAGGGGGTGATCGCTAATGGGAAGCGTAAAACTAGAAATGTTCGTATGGTCGTACATAAATTGATAGATCAGCCGTTTTTGGAGCACAATAGCGCTGAATATTACTGCATTTTCCCTTGCGCTTTGTGATCTTCTTAGCCGGCTTTGGATCATGGCAAGCGTATCAATGTAGTCTGCTTGCAGACAGGCATGCCCAATGAGAGAGAGAAATTTCTCGTCACGTTCGTGCGTAAAGAGCTGTTTACCGATCTGACAGGCTTTTTCATAGTTTTGTGCCTTGTATGCTTTGGAAAACTCCATATACGGTGTGGCATGGAGCATACTCCATAACAGTGGCAGTAATACAAGCAGGATTTTCATACTACTCTCCTTGTGTCCAGGTACGCAGCAAGGCATCCCCTTCGCTGGAGCGGGCGTTGGCAAGATAGAGTTTCAAAATCTCGATAGCACGTTTTTGTTTGCCTTTGGCATATTCGGCTTTGGCATAAAGTATCCAGGCACCGTCACGTTTTCGTGCCAAAATATTGGCTTTTTTTGCCCACTGTGCGCTTTTAGAATATTGTTGTGTCTGATAATAGGCTTGTGCAATGTTAAGTGCTTGTAGATAGCTTGGCTCTTTTTGGTAGAGTTGCTTCATCTGCACAATAGAGTCGATCTGCTTAAAAGACATTGAAACGGCGTTGTCTCGCTTTGGCGCGGACTGGGATGTTGTAGCAGGCGTTGAAGCACGTTCTGAGAGGGTGTGAGTAACGGCAGCAGGTGGAGATGGTCGTGTAGAGGGTTTTTTCTGGCTGAGAGGTGCAGAAGGCACAGAAGATGGTATGTAGTCGGCATCTACATGTAAATTATAACTGACATCTTTCGCGGTAGTAACGGGAGGGACATTTGGTATTGCCGGTGCCAGAGATGTTCGGTTATCTTCGAGAGTATGTCGATCTTTTGTACGCTCTTTGGGTATTGATATACTTCGGTTGTCTGTTACCGTAAAGCTTGGTGTCTTCAGCTGAGATGGCTCTGCTGTTTTAATCAAGGAGTTTCGATAGAGGTAAGCGCCAAAAAGTAGCAGACTCACGAGTACAAGCAGGGGGATGATTCTATAAAAAAAACGACGCAGACGGTAATGACGGCAGCGTTTTTGAAGCGTCTCAAAACTGTTATGCATCAATCATTCCTAAATCGATGGCGGCCATGGTAATAACACATGATGTTGGTGTAGTGTAGCGATTGTGACCATGAGTTTTGGCATAGTCCATAATGGAAAAAGTGTGTTTTAACAGTTGTTTGACAACCCTGAAGTTTCCTTGTGAAAACTCTTTGAGAGTCTTCACCTGCTTTTTTTGAAACAGTTCGCTGAAACCTCCAAGTGCGTGTGTTAACAGTTGTGCTTCAATATATTGTTGAATTTCATTGTTTTGGAGGACACCTAGCGTAACCACACGGTGATTTCGCGAGGCAAAATGGCGTTGTTTCACCAGTTTCATGCCTTCATCTTGATGCATGGAGAGTAAAAAATTACAATGTCCGGTATCTGTAAGCAGTCGAATAAACTCCAGAACACTCTCATCGAGTAGTTGCGCTTCATCTATGATAATAAGATGATCTTCGTGCTCTTTAAAGTGGGTAATTGCAGAGGCTTTGAGCTCGCTAAGTGCTGCTTGAGCGTCATAGGCAGTGCCGTGTAGTAGAAAAGACAACAGGGCTTCGGGGGTGCGAAATGGATCGGTAGCGAATAGAATGGTTTTATTGGGAAAATGCTGCTCAATGAGATGAAGCAGGTACGTTTTTCCGACTCCGGGGGCTCCAAGAAGAAACAGTAATGGAGTCTGTCGGGCTTCAATACTCTCAATAAGAGAATTTTTGGCAAATTCGGCACTCATGCTTTCAAAATATTTCTGCGTATCAAATGTAGTGTCAAAGAGTATGGATGCATCATGAAAACTACTCATTTTGTGACCTCTGGAGGAGCTGTTCGACATTGTCAATGGATGGAAAGTTGTTATAGTCAATAATTTTAGGTGTTACGACAATAATCAATTCTGTTTTAAAGCTCTCTTGAGAGCGATGCTGAAAGAGCCCACCAAGAAGCGGAACGGCACTTAAAAGCGGAATGGAGCTGTCAACATTTTGTTTTGTCGTTGAGATCAGCCCACCTATAACAACGCGGCTACCGTTTTTGGCCTTGACAATGGATGAGAGTTGTTTAATTTTAATATCGGGCGGCATGACGCGAATACCATTGGTATCAACACCGCTATTGCTGTTGCCGTTTAGCG
>JALUJE010000198.1 GCA_027057185.1 Helicobacteraceae bacterium
CAACAATACTTAATCTTAAA
Organism: Helicobacteraceae bacterium; assembly: GCA_027057185.1. Classification (GTDB taxonomy): domain Bacteria; phylum Campylobacterota; class Campylobacteria; order Campylobacterales; family Sulfurimonadaceae; genus QNZR01. The sequence continues at coordinate 21 of JALUJE010000198.1, forward strand.
AGGGTTTAGAATGAAGATGTTGATTTTAGGTTTATCATTAATGATAACGATTTTTTCCAGTAGTATTTTGGCTGACAGTGCCAATGGAAAAGTCATTTTTGAGGCAAAGGGGTGTGTGCTGTGCCACAAAAAAGATATGGACACCGTGGGACCATCCTTGCGTAGCATTGCCATTAGTTATTCAGGCAAAGAGAGCACACTGGTTACGTATCTTAAAGGACAGGGATCTTCTATTGTTGATCCGGCACGAGCACCGGTGATGACACCGCAATTGGTGAAAATACGGACACTTTTTGAAGAAGAGTTCCGTGATTTGGCGGAGTATATTGTTGCCGCCGCCGATCGTCCGGTGTATTAGACACGAAAATTGTTCTAAGATGAAAATAATATTGAATTGTAAAGGTAAATTGTAATGAAACGTAGTGCATTTTATATGCTGAGTGTCTTGTTGCTATGGCACTCGGGACTTTTTGCAGCAAAAACATCAAAGACGGCTGAGGCAAACAGCACGGTAGCCCAAGAGGCTTCATTAACAGAAGATGAAAAGTTTTATGGGACGGAATTACGATCGAGCAAGAAGGTAGTGCATCCTCCCTATGAGTGGGGTGATTGTACGGTTTGTCATAAGGATGCCAAGGGTGAAGAGGGCTTGGTGCAAGATCCTCCTGATTTGTGCTATATGTGTCACGAGCCTAAAGACGGTAAAAAATTCATTCACGGTCCGGTAGCGGCGGGTGCTTGTACCGCGTGTCATAACCCTCATGAGTCAGAGAATTCCAAATTACTTGTAGCATCAAGTATTAATGAACTGTGTACCTCATGTCATCAGGCCAAAGGGGACTTTTTACATAAAACCACGCACATTCACCCACCGGTACAAGACCAGTGTACTAACTGTCATGATCCGCATACTGAAGATCATCTCTATCAGTTGAAAGCGGATCGTTTTATGGATATTTGTGTCATGTGCCATGTGGATAAAAAAGTATGGACGTCAGAAGTGAGCGTGAAACACGGGGCATTAAACCGACCACGAAAATGTCTGGAATGTCATGATCCTCACGGTTCGGAAAATCCGAAATTTTTGATTAAAGAGACGTCAAAAGAGCTCTGTCTAACCTGTCACAATCAGCGACTTGTGACCGACGAAGATGGCTACAAGCTTATTAATATGGCGAAGCATCTAGAAGAGAATCCGGATTGGCATGGACCGATTTTATGGGGTGATTGTGCTGCGTGTCACAATCCGCATGGTTCCGATAATTTACGCATGTTAAGAAAGCCGTTCCCGGAAAAGTTTTATGATACGTTTGATAAAAATCACTATATCTGTTTTGAGTGTCATGAACCGGAAAAAATTCAGGATGAATTTACGACAACGGCAACGAATTTTAGAAATGGTGACAAAAATATGCATTTCTTGCATGTAAATAAGGAAAAAGGACGTACCTGTCGTGCTTGCCATGATTTTCACGGTACTAAAGAGTATCCGCACCATTTACGTAAAAAGACAAGTTTTGGTAAAATTAACTTTCCGATTCGTTACATAGAGAGTGAGAATGGTGGTTCATGTGCACCGGCATGTCATGCTCGTAGATACTATGACCGGGTCACACCAAAGGTAAATTTAAAATAAGTAGACTAATATGCGTTTAACAGTTCTGGTACTTCTGCTTGCTACTATTATTTGTAGCAACGCAGCAGAAATAAACTCTTCTATTGAAATCATTCGCCCGGCAAATAAGGCACTTTATGTCGGCGAAAATGCTACGTTTGTCATTAAAACACATTCAAGAAAGATTGACACGATAATAATTGAACAAGATAATAATATCACGACCAAGATATTGACAAAACCTACCAAGCAGACCTATTGTAAGATGCTGCATATTCATGTGGGAGAGAACAATATTAGCGTACGTGCTTTTGAAAAAGGCAATGCCGTTGCCGTGGTCGACAGAAATCTTTATTTTTTGTCCGAGCTTTTTGAAGGTGCCGATGAGCCAGAAGGTTATAATAAAAACTTTTTTCATATCGATAAAAATGAGAACCAATGTAAAGCATGTCACAACATGAGATCTAATGTTCCCACTGATGGTGAAGCATTTGAAGATGTCACCAAAACAACTTGCTATACATGTCATCAGCCAATGATGCGTGTGAAAAATACTCATGCTCCGGCAGCAAACTGGTTGTGTTTAGATTGTCACGACGGAAAGTCTGGTGAATACAATATAGAAGATGAGGGTAAATCAAAATATTTGGTACGCGATCCGGTTGCCGGGGCATGTGGAAACTGCCACGATACGGTAGAAGGCTGGTTTATGAATCGCTATACTCACGGTCCGGTTAATGATGGACGGTGTATTCGTTGCCATAACCCTCATGGATCCAACAATGAGTTTTTTCTCCGTAAACCTATTTGGGATCTTTGCACCACCTGCCATGCAGAAAAGGCCAATGGTAAACATATTGTTTCAAGTTTTGTTTTTTCAAGAAATAAAGGTGCGCACCCTACCAAAGCTCCAAAAGATCCTGCCCGCCCCGAACGTAGTTTTGCCTGTAGTAGCTGTCATAATCCTCATGGGAGTAAGTTTAAATTTATGCTGGTTGGATCTTTAACAGACTTCCAGATTTGCAGAAAATGCCATGTAAACTATTAATACAAATAATTATTAATACAAATAATATAGTATATGCTATTAATAGACAATAGTCTT
>JALUJE010000199.1 GCA_027057185.1 Helicobacteraceae bacterium
GATTCTGTTGATTCTGTTGATTCTGTTGATTCTGTTGATTCTGTTGATTCTGTTGATTCTGTTGATTCTGTTGATTCTGTTGATTCTGTTGATTCTGTTGATTCTGTTGATTCTGTTGATTCTGTTGATTCTGTTGTTGCATCTGTTTCAATGCCTCTTGAACACGCTTGAGGTTCTCACGGGTTTGAACATCATCTTCAATCTTCAGTGCCTTTTCATAACTCTCAACTGCCTTTTTCAGCGCGTCGGGTGTTCCCTCTTTGGCATAGCTGTTTCCCAGATTATGCAACACATTATGTTGAAAATGGACATCGTCACTCACCGCCTTTTGGTACATCTTCTGCGCCTGTTTGTATTTCCCCTCTTGGTAAAGAGCATTGGCACTATTGTAATACGCCTGCGCATCATGCGTACGTTTTGCATACTCTTGGTACAATGCTTGACTTTTATTGTACTCTTGTGCCTCATAGCTGCGCTTTGCATCATCTAGGAGTTGAAAATCCATTAATCCGGCATACATCGGTGACACTACTCCCAATAATAGGGTCAAAAGTACCATATGCGGAAGTGCTACCTCGGTTCGTCTGCTCATAGAACTCGTTGCTATTAAAAAGAGTAGCATTGCTGCTCCTAGCGGATAGTAAAAGAGAGGAATATACTGTACAATCTGTTCTTCTTTCAACGTCTTTCGTTCCGTTTTGGCATGCATCTCCTTAAGCATTGCATCAACATCTTCATTGGAAGTGACCGCTTCAATGTACGAACCTCCCGTCTGAAGGGCCAAGTCTGCAATCTTGTCATTTAGACGCGTTAAAATTATCTTGCCGTTTTGTTTTATATACCCTCCGTGGCGCACATCGACAATGGGCACCCCCTTATGCTTTCCAATACCCAGTACAAAGATTTTAATCCCCTGCTCTTTCGCATATGCAATAGCCTGAGAGAAATCTTCCGCATCACCGCCGTCACTTAAAATCAATAGGTTCTTTTTCTCATTCTTTTGTAGTAAATTTCCGGCAGAAAAAAGCAGTTGTGTAAAGTCGGTTCCCTTTTCTGTAATCGAGTCGGTATTTAGCTGCTTCAGTAAAAATGCCACTGAGGCATGATCAAAACTCAACGGGCTCACCAAGTAGGCATTTTTGGCGAATGCCATAACACCAATACGCTCTTGCGGTGATTTTTCCAGAAGATTCAATACCTTCTGTTTCGCCAATGCCAACCGATTGGGATAGACATCTTCTGCCAGCATAGAATCTGAAATATCCAAAGCAATCATAATGTCCGCACTTTTTGCCTCAACCTGAACTTTTTCTCCCTCTATAGCAGGACCTGACAGGGCTATGACAATGAGAATCATCATAGCTAACAAGAGGGTATTGCGCACTTTCAGCGAGAGGGTATTTCCACTCACATAAAGTTTTTTCAGCACCTCATCACTAAAAAAATGTGCTTGCTGTTCTTTTTGTGTCAATATAAAGTAGAACAGAACAAGAATAATTGGCAAAAGCCATAAAAACTGAGGATGTAAAAAGATCATTTCCAACCCCTTTTGTTTCGAATAAAAATATAAAACAGTAACGAGATAAATGCAATAAATAGCGGTAGATAGTAATAATAGGTCTTATAGCTGTAGCTATCGGTCTTAATCTCCGACTTTTCGAGCATATCAATCTCTTTGTATATGGCTTCGAGTTGTGAAATATTGAGGGCACCAAAAGCTTTACCACCGGTTGCATCAGCAATTTTTTTCAGTACGGCAGCATTGTATTCACGAGGAGATCCAATTCCAATGGTATAGACCTTGACCCCTTCTTTTTTTGCTAGGTCAATCGCGGTTTGCAATGTAATTTTAGAATCGCTGGTGTTATAGCCATCAGTCAGTAAAATGGCAATTTTGCTTTTCGCGTTTGAGTCCTTAAGCAAATTGACCGACTGTGCCAATGCTTCATAGAGTGCGGTAAATTTTCCTGCCATGCCAATATAAAGCTGCGATACGACACGCGAAAGAATATTGTGATCATAGGTCAACGGCGAGGCAATAAATGAGAAGGCACCGAAAACGACAATACCCAAGTTATCATTTTTCCGTGTTTTAATGAAATCATTCACAATATTCTGTACCGCATAAAAACGGGTTGCCAAAACATTGTCCCGGTCAAACCCTCGAGCACTCATGGAATTACTCGTATCCAGAACCAATGCAATATCACGTCCCATTTTGGGCTTAACATCCAACTCCATATCTTTAACCGGCGACATCAGTGCCACGATCATCATGGTAATGGCCAACCATTTTAAAAACAGCAGCAGTTTGGATTTGGAAACACTCTGTTGCAAGAAAGATGCCGTATGCGGAAAGTAGAGTGAAGGCAGCTTCATCTTACACAGTGCCTCACACGCTAAAAAGAAAAAGAGTAAAAATGCAAGTTTTGGAAACTCAAAATACAACCCGTCAAACATCGATCATTCCAAGATAAATTTTATAATATGATTTGGTCTCGGCATCTATAGCCTCCACCTCTTTTTTGTATTTATATGGGGCAAGGCGCTGTACCAGATTGTCATACACCTCTTTATTACGAGGGGTGTCCTCAGAAAAAAGATACCCATATTTCGTAATGTCATATGCCGCACGCTTAGCATTGTCAAAACGAATGTTTTTTAGTGCCCGGTATGCATCTTTACGGCGATTTTCCCGTTTGCGTCGCACGATCAACAGATAGAGCAGATAGCCCACACCGCCAAGAAACAGCAATGCCACTGCAACGAGCAGAATAAACAGTACAAATGAATGATCATTCACCTCTACAAGCGGTTTAATGTCATGCAAAGGAATATCTAATGATGGTGCCGGCATTATCTCCCCTCAAACAGTCGTCGCAACTGTACACTCGCAAGGTCATCGGTGTAAATTTTGCGAAATCGGATCTGGTTTTTTTTAAAACTTTCAAACAGCTTTCGATCATGACGCTTCACCTTGGCTTCGTATGCTTTGATGCTACTGCTATTGAAATCACCCTCAAGCGTCTGAGACGACTCCGGATCTACCAGTGATGCAAAACCCATAGCCGGCGGATGTTCTTCAAGATGATCACGCACCACCACCGCAAGCACCTCATGTTTCCGCGCCAGCAACCGTAAATCGGGAATATCAAAAAAATCTGCCACAATAATAATGAGGGATTTTCGACGTACCCGCTTATATAATATCTCTGCCATCAACGCATAGTCGGCACGCTTGCCCAGAGCATCAAACGTCAAAATATTCTCAACACCGGCTTGAATACTAAAAAGCCGCTTGGTCGGTTTTGTAACGCTGTAGAGCTGATCGGCAAAGGTAAAGGTACTTAACAAATCGCCGTTATGCAACACCGCATAACCGCTTAAAGCTGCAATTTCAGCAATGAGTTCTTGTTTGAATTTTTTAGCACCAAAGTGCACACTGCCGTTGAGCATGGAAGCAATAACGACATTCAATTCACGCTCTTCACGGAAAATCTTAATGTAAGGCTGTTGCATCTTTGCCGTAATATTCCAGTCAATATGACGAATATCATCTCCAGGCATATACTCGCGCAGCTCAATAAAATCATACCCCTCACCATGAAAGCGAGAAGGGTTGTTACCGACCATTTCACTAAAGACCTGGCGACGCGCACGCACCAGGATTTTCTGTAATGTTGACATTATGGAATCGGTACGGCTTTTAGTACTTTTTCAATAATCTCATCGGTCGTAATTCCCTCTGCCTCCGCCTCATAGGTCAGTACAATGCGGTGTCTCATCAACTCTTTGATGATGTAAGCAATATCTACCGGTGTAACAAAATCTTTACCCCGAAGCAGCGCCATAGCCTTGACGGCTTTAAAAGTATCAATACTGACCCGGGGCGAGGCACCAAACTGAATATACTCCTCCAGCGCTTCTAGACCATACGCTTTAGGGTCACGTGTAGCACTGACGAGCTCTATAATGTAGGCTTCAACTTCGGCATCAATATGTACCGCCTGTACGGCTTCTTGAATCTGCATAATCTCTTCAGAAGAGACGACCGCCGTAATAGTTTCACTCTTGTTGTTGGCAATACGCCGCGCAATTTCAAGCTCCTCCTCTTTGGAGTTATACCCTACGGTAAGTTTGAGCATAAAGCGATCCAGCTGTGCTTCAGGAAGCTGATACACCCCTTCTTGTTCAATGGGATTCTGCGTTGCCATAACAAAAAATGGCGGCGATAATTGAAAACTCTCATCACCCAGAGTAATCTGACGTTCCTGCATCACCTCCAGAAGTGCTGATTGCACTTTTGCCGGGGCACGGTTAATTTCATCGGCAAGAAGCAGATTGGTAAAGATAGGACCCTGCTTGATTTTAAACGCATTATGTTTTGGATCATAAATTTCCGCTCCCAGAATATCTGAAGGAAGCAGATCGGGCGTAAACTGTACCCGTTTAAAATCCAGTCCCAAGCTTTTTGACAAGGCGTTGACCGTCGTAGTTTTAGCAAGTCCCGGGATACCCTCTATAAGAATGTGTCCTTCACAAAAAAGTCCGATTAAGAGGGAGTCAATCATTTTCTCCTGACCTACCACTACTTTGGCAACTTCAGATTTAATGGCTTCTATTTTTGTAAACATTATAACTCTCTTTTATTAAGTATAAAATTGTACCTTATAAACAACCAATAAAAAGGAAATCACACCGTCTCCGTGCGCTTGAGCGCCGCTTTTTTTGCCTTCGAAAGAGAGATACGATTCGAGTCCAGTGCGGTGATAATATCGCCATAAGTGTCGCTGTCAGTGACAATCAAATAGACAAGCAGTGCATTGACACTATGGCAGCGGCGAATTTCCTGACGGAGATTATGACGCTTTTGTGACGCTTTTGATACACGCGTCTGCCGCCATACTCTGGCATCAAACTGATGCCACCGTGACAGCAGTATTTCCACGACACGATGGCGTAAATAACGACCTGTTACAAAGCCAAGAAAAAAAAGTGCCACCGCACTAAAAAAGAGACTCGAACCGTCTCGTTTCGCTACTGTCTGAGATGTATTGTCGAGCAGTTCTTGGGGAGGATACGCCGGCATGACCCGTATGACAGATGGCGGTGTCGTCAGAGGGACTGCTTGTTGCTGCGATACATTCCAATATTGTCGCCTAAATGCGGGAATGTCATAGTCCTCATAGGCTACCACGGCAAAGCGCTGTGTCACAGTCCCACTATAGCCGTTTGCCGATAACTCCAGAGCGTATTCCGGTTTTTCTGAAAATACCGTAGCATTGGGAATTTTAAGTTCAAACGGTGTTACTTGCTGCAAGTTACCGGTTCCTTCAAGTATGACACTGACATGTAGTGGTTTATAGGCGGTGACGGTAGCGGCATCTTTGCGAAGCGACAACCGCAGAGTTCCAACCAGTGGTGCGGGAGCCGGTGTTACCTGTAAATGCAGTAAAGGAAGTTGAACCGGGGTTGTATCGAAAGAGAGCTCTTCAACATTGTCCCGCCCGACAACGCTGTTTTCAATTGACTCTTTACTTGTCTGCTTCATCAGAGCACGAACATTCAATACAAGCTCACCCGCACGCTTAGGAAAAAGTACATAACGGTATTCATAATACTCTTTCCCCTCATTTTGCGATTCGGTTTCAAAAAGTAAGTGTATCTCGTAATCGGGATTTTCGATATTTTGAAGTTCAATAAAATAACCGTACGCCTCATCGGAAAACCGACACCGCAATACAATTTCTACCGCTTCATGAACCACCACGTTATGTTTGTTGGCACGAATACTCCAGCTGTAATTCGCCTGTGCCATCAATGCAATCATACACGCTATGATGATGCTACCAAGGAGTCGTTTCATGTACCCCTCTTTGATTGATGAGCTCATACTGCTTTGAACTCAGTTTCACCCGATTTTGTGAGAAAGAGAGCATTGCTTCAGTAGATGTTTTTGCTCCACTATCTGAGGTACTACTAGAAGCAGATGCGGCAACATTCATATTGGAACTTCCTCCTTCTTTTGCCGGATGTTTGTCGGATGATGCCGACGAATCTTCATCATGCCGCTTTGCCTTGTTATGCGGGGGCAACGGCAGGGAGTTGCGTGTAGCATTATAAATATGACGCCAGTTCTCATACGCCTCCCGATCAAACTTCAACGTTAACGACTTTACAAGATTCTCACGTGCTCTGTCAAAGGCTTTGAGTCGAATATTGCATATGGCTCTGTTGTAGTAGAGTTTTGCTTTAAAATCGACCTGATTCGAAGCAATGGACTCAAAAAGTGCCAAAGCGTTCTCATACGCTCCTGATTGATATTCTGCTACAGCGGCATTATAGCGTGCTTCGGCACTATCTACATGTAAAAAATGGCGTGCCGCCTGAAGATAATGTTCCTGCCGATATGCCGCTTTAGCGCGATAGAGATGATACGCATCCAACACTCCGGCCTGCGTGTTGGTGCCCCAGAGCAATAGCAGTAATGCCGCGATTTTCACATGTACCATACTCCCCAAATACGTATGTGCCAACATAAAAAAGAACAGAGCTACTGCAATACAGAGGTAAAACAGTTCACCATACTGCATGAGCGTTGTCTCGGCGCTAAAATCGTCTCGATATTGCGATTGCAACAGTGTTATCAAAGTAGCGGCATCCGGTTGCACAAGGTAAGCACCTCCAGTCGCACGGCTAATAGCCTCTATGGCTCTATTTTCTGCTGTCACCACAAGCTTTCCGGAGCGGTCTTTCAGTAATGTGCCGTCTTCTAGGGGGAGGGTCGTACCCATAGGCGTTGCCAGCATGACAATACTGACTTGCAGATGATTGTCCTGGGCAAATGCCGCAGCATCTGCATATGAATCGGCATCACCACCATCGGTAAACAATAGCACTTTGGGACGTTTGGCATGCGACATACTGCGTGCCAGTTTAAGTGCGGGAAGCAGTGACGTGCCTTTGGTGATGACCATACGCTCATCAATCCGGTGGACTAAATGTAACAACAGTTCACTCTCACGTGTTAATGGAGAAAGAATAATGGCATTACTTGTAAATGCCAGCACGCCAAAACGATCATTAAAATCATGTGTAACCACGGTAGCTAAAAGCCGTTTTGCTACGTCTAGCCGATTGGGTTTGAGATCTTGTGCCTGCATAGAGTAAGAGAGGTCCAGTGCCACAATAACATCTGAACCATGTACAGGCAATGCCACACTGTGTGCATCGTAAACGGGACGTGATAGTGCCAGAATAACCATGCTCACGGCAATATTCATGTACACTGCATAGCGTGAGCGTTTGGGTTGTCTGATATACATGTATATTATCACGATAAAGAGCCAAAGCCATTGTGGAGCAAGTAACATTACATCCTCCTGTTGTTACTGTAAAGCAGTAGCAACATTAATGCCAATGCCACCAGCAACACGTAGGGATAAAGATAGGCTTTACGAAGATACTCACTGCTTCTTATGCGAGAACGCTCTAAAGTGTTGATTTGGTCATAGACTTTTTGCAGTGCCGCGGCATCTTCGGCAAAAAAATAGGCTCCGTCACTCTCATCTGCAATATGCTGCAACAGCGCAGCATCGAGTGCATCATCACCAATACCGACGGTATAAATTCTAATCTGCTGCTTCCGTGCTGCCGCTACCGCTACTTTGGGAGCAATACGTCCGCTGTTGTGCGCTCCATCACTGAGCAATACCATAACTTTAGTCTGTGCCCTCGAATGCTCCAGGGCACGTACCCCCATGGCAATACCTTCACCAATAGCGGTGTTTTGTCCTGCCATGGCATCGCTCAGATAGCCAATCATTTCAGCGACAATCTCTTTTTCATAGGTTACCGGTGAAGCGATAAAAGCAAAGTCACCATAATAGACGACGCCCACATTATCGTCAATACGCTTGAGAACAAAATCGGCGGCAACCCGCTTGAGTGTTTCAAAACGGCTCTCGCGATGCTGGTGGTTAAACCCTATAGCGCCCATGCTTCCGCTGCCGTCAAGCACCAGAACAATGTCACGCCCCATTCTGTCGTTTCTGGAGTGTTTGTCAATGAGCACGGGAGAACTGAGCGCCACCAGTAAAGCAGACAGTGCCATTACGGTTACAATCCACCGCCACCACCCTTTTTTCGGAGAAAACCAGTGTAGATGAACCATGTATCGTACCACTGCTTTTTCTCGACATTTATAGAGACAGTACAGTAGTGGTAGAAACAATACGATAACCCACGGATACTCTAAAGAAAACCCATTCATAGCCACCCATTCTACCTTATTTTTCCCATAGTGTCCTAATATTGGCAAAAAGGGTCCAAAAAGTATTGACATTAGCCTACTCTTTGATTATAATTCCCGTCCACAAACGCAAGTTTGCCTGTGTCTCGTTAGCTCAGTTGGTAGAGCACGTCACTTTTAATGATGTGGCCGTAGGTTCGAATCCTACACGGGACACCATCTACAACTACATAGTGTGGCCCCGTCGTCTAGCGGTTAGGATCCATGGTTTTCATCCATGTTACAGGAGTTCGATTCTCCTCGGGGTCACCAATCTTACGAACAACTAACACCTCAACTGCATCAAAATCTACAATATCAACTTTGATCATTGTCTCTTTCTCTCCTTTTGAAAATTGTTTAGAAAACTCCTTTGGGAAACAACTGTACTTTTTTCATCTTACCCTCTTGGTAGTTTTCTACTGGTAGTATAGAATCTTTTAGCGTTTGAAACTACTCTTAGAT
>JALUJE010000200.1 GCA_027057185.1 Helicobacteraceae bacterium
GAAGAGCAATGCGGTTACGATCGCGCATACTCATGGTAGCAATAACGGGTTTGTCAAAGCGCTCTTGGAGCAGTTTGGCGGCAAAGAGTGCATTGTATTTGAGTTTGGCAAGCGGATTGTCCGTGGTACTAAAACCATCTACAAGCCGGTGAAGACCGAGGGCTTCAATGGTATCGATAGTTGGAGTAAACTGCGGAGAGTGTCCCGGTGTTGTCTCAAGTGTCATGTAACTGCCGTGGTGCAGTTTCTCTAAGAGTGTATCAAACAAATCTTTATGCCCTTTGTTATTGGATATAATTGCAGCATTATAACAAGAAAGAGATGAATGAAACTTTGTGTATTTGATTTTGATTCGACGTTAATGGATGGTGAAACTATTGACTTTTATGCTGAGGCAATCGGCATTAAAGAGGAGGTTGCTGCTATTACAGAACGTGCCATGAACGGAGCATTGGATTTTTTCGAGAGTCTGCAGCAGCGGGTAAGTCTTTTAAAAGGACTGGAGTTTAAAACGGTCGAAAGCATCAGTCATCAGCTACCGTATATGCCCGGCGCAGCACAGACGATTGCCGAACTGAAAAAGGCGGGCTATACGGTGGTCTGCTTTAGTGGAGGGTTTCGTGTTGCGACCGGTTATGCCAAAAATATTTTAGGCTACGATGCTGACTTTTCCAACGTTTTGCACCATAAATCGGGAAAGCTCAGTGGGATGGTCGGTGGTGATATGATGTTCGATTTTTCCAAAGGTGATATGATCGTACGCCTGCAGAATATTTTACATGTTACACGTGAAAATACTTTGGTCGTTGGTGATGGTGCGAATGACCGCAGTATGTTTGCCCATGCCGATACCCGCATTGCCTTTTGTGCCAAAGAAATATTGAAGCGCGATGCCAATATTATTATTGACACAAAAGATTTAACACAGATTTTAGATAAGGTACTGTAATGCTGGAACATTCACTGTGGCACCAATATTGTGCCTCTAAAACCATACGAGAAGTACTTGCCGGACTCTATGAGATAGATATCGAGCAGTTCAGTGCCAGTGAGGGTGAGCTTTATGCCATTATGAAGCGTCAGCTAACCAAACGCGAACTCCGCCTGTTTATTATGAAAGAAGGGGGCAAGAGTATAACCGATATTCAACAGAGTATGGGTTTGAGTGCGGATCATTACAGCAATATGGAGCATAAGGCATACCGAAAATTTAAAATTGATAAACTTAAAAATGCACTGTTGGCAGGTGACGTTTCAAATGTAGACAACAAAACTGATTATAAGAGTTAAAGTCAAATTATTTATGTTAAATTTATTCTTTTGCAGTATGATGTTATCTGAATCTTAATATAACACAATGGAGAGAACATGAAAATGTTAAAACAACTGTTAGTGATTGTAGCGCTTACCATGCTGACAGCCACAATTTCTTATGCTGATGCTGCCAAAGGTCAAAAAGTCTATCTGAAAAAATTCAAATCGAAGTTTGGTATGAACGGTGCTAAATTTGCTGCCCTTCACTCACAAGATGAGTGGGAAGAGCTATTTGAGGACGATGCTACCGGTTTTATTGAAGAATTTTCCGAGCGATTTCCTAAGCTAGCACCATATTTGAGTAATCCAAAAACATTGAAAAAGATTATGCTCATTAAAGATTTTGTGATTGAATATGCCAACGATTCGGGTAACGTTCCATCGTGCTAATATTCCAATAGAACCTCTTTAAAAGGTTCTATGACTTTTTTTCTTCTTATCTCTTAAATTATGTATTATGTCAATGTCTTTAATGGCTGCGTACCAGTGTCGAAAAATCTATGCTTTCTTGTGACGGCTTGGCGTCTTTTTTCTGATGCTTGGAGGACTCTTTGGCAAAGAGAAAATCTCCTGTGAGTGTACACCCTTTCATTCCCGGAACACAGGATGTTCTGACCAGTTTACAGTAGCCTTGGTGATCGTGTTGACAGGTCCATCCCATAAACACTCCTTAATTGGATGAGAGTAAAAAGTGAATAATTGACATGGCGGTTTTAACGTTGCGATCTCTTGAAGATGAAGAAGGGGTAATAGCCGTATCGCTGCTTGCAACACGTAAAGAGAAGTGAAAATCTCCAAAATCAATTGTGGTGTCTTCTGTAATGCTAATGCGAAACAGGTCGCTGCTGAGCCGTTCAATCACACTGCTACCATTGTTCCAGCTATAGCCACGTAAGAAGGTGGTACAGCTATTTGGTTTAAGATGAAGCAGATAGGTTTCTTGGCTGATGAGATCATAGGTTCTTCCCTGATACACGTCATAGCGTTTTGTATGATAGTTTCGGGTAGTAAAATTCCAGGCAATGTGTTTTGATGTACCCGATTCACGATACAGAAATTCTACATGGTAACGGCTATCCAGACTGAGTGAGGTCATGGGAAATAGGACAAACTGCTCCGGTCGCAAGAAATTGTTGGGATCATTGTTGGCACTTAGAATTTTGGTGTTGGTAACCTCACTGCCGTCGCTACGAAAGAGTTTAAAACTCTCCAGAGATACGCTATCGGTCTTATCGGGATTGAATTCAATACTGATGGGATTGCCTGAAATGCCACCGGCAGGACACTCGGGAAGTGGATCGGGTGCTTCGTAGTTATTAAATGAGGTCAGGGCTCTTTGGTAGTTGTCATGCGGCCATACAACATAAGAAGGATTTTGTGAACGGGTTTGCCACCATGCGGTATTGGCAGTATTG
>JALUJE010000201.1 GCA_027057185.1 Helicobacteraceae bacterium
CATGTTCTTCTTTCATAATACCTCCTTAAATTTAACGATATTGTATCGCTATATCTTAACGTTATGGCAATATGTTTGCCGCCATATTGACGATAAAAACAATACGATATTTGACTTTTTACGTCATACAGTGTACTATTATACAAACAATTTTTTTATACTCAGGGGTGCTTCATGCGAAAAGTATTGATTTTAGGAGGAGGGTTTTCCGGTGTTGAAGCAGCCATTTTTCTGCGCAAACGACACTACAATGTGACACTGGTGAGTGATAGAGACTATTTTTACATCTACCCCACCTCTATCTGGATTCCCACGGGTGAAGCTGATTTTAACGATGTCTGCATTGACCTCAATGCCCTAAAGCAAGCTCATGGGTTTACGCTCATTATTGATGACGTTTGTGCCATTTCATCACAATCCAATACCGTCACGCTCAAAGAATACGGTGATCTGCATGATTATGATTATCTCATCATTGCCCTGGGAGCACATAAAATGCACCACCAAGGCATTGAAAACACTCTCTCTATTTGCGGAGCACCGGAAGTATCTCTAAAAATTCGTGATGCTTTGCATGAGCTAATTAGCCGCGGCGGCGGCAATATTGCCATAGGCTTCGGCGGCAATCCTCAAGACAGCTCCGCGGTACGAGGTGGCCCGGGGTTTGAGTTGCTGTTCAATATTCACCATATGCTTAAAAAACAGGGATTACGTGAGCGTTTTGAGCTCACCTTTTTCGCTCCTATGCAAGAACCGGGTGCCCGTATGGGGAAACAAGCACTAAAGATGATGGATCGGTACTTCTCCCGGCTGAATATTACCCGCTATTTCGGTAAAAAGATCCGTGCATTTGAGACGGACGCAATTCTTTTTGAAGATAACTCCCGCTTAAAAAGTGATCTTACCATATTTATTCCCGCCGGTGACGGACATGCCGTACTTAAACAATCCGATCTTCCTCTCAATGAGGCAGGATTTGTACGCATTAACGACTACTGTGAAGTTGTTGATGCTGAGGGTCATGCTACGAATGTTTATGCTATTGGTGACTGTGCCGCACTTGAGGGGCCTGCATGGCGCGCCAAACAAGGGCATATTGCCGAAGTAATGGCACGCTCCGTCGCCTTTAACATGGCAGCACGCGACAGTAACGTTGCGGAACGTCAGGGCTATCGAGAGCATCTCAACATTTTGTGTATTATGGACAGCGGTGACGGTGCCGCATTTGTCTATCGTGATGACCGGCGGGCCATAATGATTCCGCTTCCTCTCATTGGACACTGGATGAAAAAGGGCTGGGGTGCCTACTGCCGCTATTCCAAACTCGGAAAAATTCCCCGACTTCCGGGACTCTGATTATAAAGGAATATCATGACTCAACTACTGTTTAAAGAGACCTATCCCATCTTGACATTAACCCTCAACAAAGAGCAGACACCTTACCGTAACGTTAATGCTGTTTTAGATGCACTTCAAGCACAGATCGATGCGCATGCCGTTGCGACTTATATTGGTCGATTTGACCATTTTTCACATACGTGTTCGCTAAAAGATTCTGAAATTTCCAATACCATTCATGATGCCAAAAACATTCTTTTCTGTTTTGGTAAAGAGCTGCCTGATCCGCTCATTCTGGCGGTACGCCCACGTTCTATTGGAGTTGCCGATACGGGTGACTCCCTAGTACTCTCTTTTTTAGAAGCACCCAATCCCATAGCCAATGAGGCAATGCAATTGTGGTGTCATAGCCTCAAGCGGTAGTTTCATCACTACTGTCTGCCCTACTCTTCAGCAGCTGCAACACCAAAAATTTACCCGATTTTATACACACACGTATCTAAAAACTGATGTAACACTGCGTTTACTCACGTATTAAAAAAATCTCAACCCGACGTTATCTTTTTTACTATATCATCACTGCATTATTTATAAAAAAGGATCACCATGAAACGTTTTAACCTTGCCACATTGCTTGTAGTAGCATCACTTGTTACCGGAATCGGGACAACATCACTGAGCGCCTGTTCATCTTGCGGATGTAACGGTAAAAAAGCCATTGAAAAACCTGCCTGTAACGGGGAGAAAAAAGCCAAAAAATGTGATTGCAACAAAGACAAAGCCGCTGCTAAAAGTCATGAAGCAATGAAATGCGGCACCGGTAAGTGCGGCGCCGAAAAATGCGGTACCAAATAACTAACGCTATCCCCTTTTCTTGCGGGATACCGCGGTAACGTCACTAAAAACCTTAACCTTTTAACATCCTCCTTCACTACATAATTGAGCTTTATGCTCCACTTGGTTAGAATACCGCTACAATTTACATGTAAAAAAGATTTCTAATGTCCATAAAGCAACAACTTTTAAATACCATGAATACCCGGGTGCTTATTATTGACGGCGCTATGGGAACGCAACTTCAAGAGCATGATGAGGATATTCCCAAATCCGCATGGGAAGGCAATGAGGGATGTAACGAAATATTAAATGTGAGTGCCCCTGATGTGATGCGTTCAATCTATCATGCCTACCTCAATGCCGGTGCCGATCTCATTACAACCAATACTTTCGGTGCCTTTTCATGGGTACTTGACGAATACGGCATTGGCGATCGGGCTTATGAACTCAGTCGTGCCGGTGCCGCAGTGGTCAAAGAGGCGTGTGATGCCTTCTCAACACCGCAACATCCACGTTACGTCTTAGGATCTATTGGTCCAGGAACTAAGCTACCCTCACTAGGACACATTCATTACGATGAGATGTTTGCAGGGTACAAAGAGTGTGCCGTAGGGCTTATTGACGGTGGATGCGATATTTTTTTACTCGAAACCTGCCAAGATCCTCTTCAGATCAAAGCGGCACTTCATGCCTGTGAGGCGGCCAATAAAGAGAGACAATGCGATTTGCCCATCATGGTTTCGGTCACCATTGAACTCTCCGGAACCATGCTTATCGGTACCGATGTGCAGACTATTACCACCATTTTAGAACCATTTGACATTCTCTCTCTTGGCTTTAATTGTGGTACGGGACCCGAACAGGTGGAAAAACATATCAAAACCCTCTCTCAAGAATGGGGCAAGCCCATTTCGGTACATGCTAATGCCGGACTACCCCAAAATCGAGGCGGTCACACCTATTACCCGATGGGACCAGAAGAGTTTGCCACCCATCAAGAACGTTTTTTGCAGTATGACGGCGTCAGTTTTTTGGGAGGCTGTTGCGGTACCACTCCCCGACACATTCAGGCATTAGTCAATCGTGTCCAATCTATTACTCCCAAACAGGCATGCGGTTCACAGGTAACATCACTTGCATCCCTTTTCAGCCATCTGCCACTCATGCAAGAGCCCGCACCCTTACTCATTGGTGAACGCTCCAATGCTACCGGTTCTAAGGCATTTCGTGAACTGCTTTTGGCAGAAGATTATGAAGGAACCCTAAGCGTTGCGCAACAACAGGTACGTGCCGGTGCACATGTTATCGACCTCTCCGTCGGTTTTGCCGGTCGTGATGAAAATAACGATATGCACGAGGTCATGCGCCTGTATGCTCAAAAAATTAACCTACCTCTCATGCCGGATTCTACACAAGTGACAGCCCTAGAGACAGCATTGAAACTTATTGGCGGCAAACCCATCATCAACTCCGTCAACCTAGAAGATGGCATTGAAAAATTTGATGTCATCTGCCGTTTAGCCAAAAAATACGGTACGGCGCTTGTCTGTCTGACCATTGATGAAACCGGCATGGCAAAAACCGTTGAGAGAAAACTTGATGTTGCCGAGCGTATCTATGAGCTTGCCACGAAAAAACACGGACTCAATCCTGAAAACTTGGTTTTTGACCTGCTTACATTTACCGTCGGAAGTGGAGATGATGAGTATCGTGATGCTGCCATACAAACTATTGAAGCCATTCGAGAACTTCGTCGTCGACATCCTGAAGTCGGTGCGGTTTTAGGACTTTCCAATATTTCGTTTGGACTGGACAAAGAGGCACGACCCTATCTGAACTCTGTCTTTTTAGACCACTGTATTCGCGCAGGACTGACGGCAGTTATTATTAACGTTAAGCATATTATTCCGCTCAATAACATGTCTCAAGACGATCAGGATATCTGCAACAACCTCCTGTTCGATACCAAGCCTGACGGGCAGGCACTCTTTGACTTTATTGACCATTTCAGCACCAAAGAGGCTATTGACACCCAATCTGAAGATGAAGCGTACCAAAAACTCAGCAATGAAGAGAAGATTGCCAAACTA
The DNA here is from genome assembly GCA_027057185.1 of Helicobacteraceae bacterium. Classification (GTDB taxonomy): domain Bacteria; phylum Campylobacterota; class Campylobacteria; order Campylobacterales; family Sulfurimonadaceae; genus QNZR01. The sequence goes on from JALUJE010000201.1 coordinate 4,266, forward strand.
CTTATGGACGGTGATAAAGAACGTATGATCCCGCTTGTGGAACAGGTACGCACCCAAATTGCTCCAGAAAAAATCGTCAACACCATTCTTATTGATGCCATGAAGGTAGTCGGAGAACTTTTTGGTTCTGGACAGATGCAACTGCCCTTTGTCCTCCAAAGTGCCGAAACCATGAAAGCTACGGTAGATTATCTCAATCCCTATCTCCCTAAAATTGACAAGGCAGTCGATACGACACTGATACTGGGTACCGTCAAAGGCGATGTCCACGATGTGGGAAAAAATTTGGTCGATATTATTCTTTCCAATAATGGTTTCAAGGTCATCAATCTCGGTATTAAGGTGGATTTGGAACAGTTTATTAGCACACTAAAATCATCTAATGCCCAAGCCATCGGTATGAGCGGTCTGCTAGTCAAATCCACTCAAGTCATGAAAGAAAATCTAGAGACGATGCGCGATGCCAATATTGACATTCCTGTTCTTCTAGGTGGTGCCGCATTGACACGCTCCTTTATTGACGATTATTGCCGCCCGTTTTATAACGGTCCCATCTTCTACTGTAAAGATGCCTTTGACGGCGTGACGGCAATGAGCCGTATTGAAGCGGGAAATTTTGATACCGACTTACACCCCAAAGAGGTTGAAGCTATCAGCACCAAACGTGATCAAGAAATTGTCATACCTCCTTTCGAGGAAATTATGATGCCTTCTCGCGATGTTCACATTCCAACACCTCCGTTTTGGGGGCGACGTAAGCTCACACTCACTCCAACCCAAGTGGCACTGGCATTTGAATGGATTAACCATAAACTACTCTTTAAATCCCGCTGGGGCTACAGCTCCAAAGGAATGAGCAAAGAGGCGTATGCCAAACAGCTCGATGAAGTTATCTGGCCGGCATACGAGAAACTTAAACACCGTTTTTTAGATGAACAGCTATTTGAACCCACCATTCTCTACGGCTACTGGCCCTGTCGCAGTGATGACACGACTCTGCTTATTTTTGACGAGAAAGAAGGCTGGCATAGTAACAGCGAGATCTGTACCGATACCCTCGAACATGTTATCGGTCGTGCCCAATACCATTTTGATTTTCCACGTCAACGTAAAAAACCGCACCGAGCTATTAGTGACTTTTTCCACCGTGATCGCCATGATGTGATTGCATTGACTTGTGTCAGTGCCGGAGCCAAACTCAGTGAAGTGGAACGAGATATTTATGCTGCCGGAAATTACAATGAATACTACCAATTTCACGGCCTGGGCGTAGAACTTGCCGAAGCACTTGCCGAGATGGCACACAAACAAATTCGACTCGATTGGAATATTTCTGAAGGCGAGGGCAATACGCTCAATGATGTCAGAATGAATCGTTACCAAGGTGCACGCTACTCTTTTGGTTATGCTGCCTGTCCTGATTTGGAGCTGAATGTTCCACTGTTTAAGCTATTACGTCCTGAAGAAGAGGGGATTGAACTGAGTGAAACTTTCCAGATTCATCCGGAACAGTCTACATCGGCGCTGGTGGTCTATCATCCCAATGCGAGTTATTTTAATGTGTAAAAAGCACTCGAGCTTGCTTTCTACACCTGACCACAAGTAATTTTCGCCTATATCTGTTAAGGTACTGTTAATAGCCTCAAGTGGTAGTATCGGCACGTTCTTGCAATTCTTGAAACCATACTTTCATTTTCTTTTCATAACCGACCTCTTTGAGCTCCACAAAATGGAGTGGTCTGCTTAAGTATTCCTGAGATACCCAACCACCGAAATCGTGTGGATACTTGTAATGGTTATTGTGTTGCCTAATCGTGGGGGGAACCTCCAGAAGAACGCCATCTCGCACTGCTTTTTGTGCACGGTTAATTGCCAGATAAGAGGCGTTGGACTTCGGTGAGCCACAGAGATAGATAACTGCCTGCGCTAAAATAATCCGTGCCTCAGGGTACCCGATATTAGCCACACCGGTCATAGCGGACGTCGCAAGCATCAATGCCTGCGGATTAGCATTGCCAATGTCTTCAGATGCCAGAATAACCAGACGTCGGGCAATAAATTCCGGCGGTTCGCCTCCTTCAATGAGTCGTGCCAAATAATAGATCGCCGCATCGGCATCACTGCCGCGAATACTTTTAATCAGTGCCGATGCCAAATCATAATGTACGCCGGCTTCAGAACTACCGTGACTTAGTGCTTGCGGACGCAAAGATTGCAGCAGTGTTACATTGACATGTACATTTACGGCACTAGCACATTCCAATAAATTCAACATGGCTCGGGCATCTCCACCACTGCTACCAATCAAATACTCCCGAGCCTCATCATCTACATGTAGCTGTTTGGCGACAATAACTTGTTCGAGAAGTTGTTTTAATTCATCCTCTTGTAGTGCCGTTAATTCAAAAAGCAATGATCGCGACCGCATCGCCGCAGTCAGGGAAAAAAAAGGGTTTTCTGTTGAAGCGCCAAGAACTAACACTGCGTTAGTTTCCATAACAGGCAGTAACACTTCTTGCTGATTCTTTGCCAAACGGTGTACCTCATCAATGAAAATTAGCGGACGTTGCAATGCATGAGCGTACTGCTCAAAAATTTTACGTAACTGTTCAATTTTCAACGAGGTGGCATTAAACTCATAAAACGGAAGATCCATAACCGATGCAATGATGCGTGCCAACGTAGTTTTACCGGTTCCGGGGGGTCCATAAAAAAAACTGTGCCCCAATGCTGCGTTTTCGCATAGCTGCCGCAACGGTGCTTCTTTGGCACACAGATGCTCTTGTCCCACCACTTCATCGAAATTTTTTGGGCGAAACTGTCGTGTCCAATCTGCCATTATTTCGGTACTTTCTCTTCTTCATTTAAAAATTGACGGAGCGTACGATATTCACTTCGTGTTAAAAAACGACTCTTTCCCGTAGGTAGATTGTTCAGCTCAATGCCTCCAAAATCCAGACGTTTCAAATCGACAACGTCATTGCCAAAATGGGCGAAAAAACGGCGTAATTCTCTGTTTTGTCCTTCACCGATCGCTACTTTTATAATGGAGTAGTTTGGTGTATTTTTTTGAATCTGGTATGCGTAAAACGGCGCAAACGTCATTGAGGTAATGGTCGAGTGTGAATGCGCACCGGCACTGGCATCTTCAAGGGTCAGTCCTTCTTGCATCGCCTGTTCCATCAACTCCGGTACACTGCCACGAATTTTAATCTTGTAGATACGTTGCAGACCGGAGTTCATCAATGTCGTAGCCACCCGCGAAGCATCCGTTAACAACAATACCCCTTCACTGGCATAATCCAAACGTCCCACTGGAATAAAATGTTTGTATTTATTGTCCAAGGTATCATAAATAGTTTTTCGACCGCGTGGATCATTTTTGGTGACCAACTCCCCTTTGGGTTTATTGTAGACAATAACAGTAAATTGATCAGTCGGCACTATTTTTTTGCCACTAATCACCACTTTGGCATAGCGCTCATCCACCTGAGTCGCCGGATTGGTCTGTACCGCTCCTTCGACTTTGACATAACCTTCTTGAATGGCACGGTCTGCTTCTCTACGCGAGTACGACGAATAGTGGGCAATAAATTTGTTCAAACGCATCATGATGCAATTCCTTTTTCTACCAGATCATGCAGATGCACGACCCCTGCAATATGGCCGACATCATCCGTGACGGCTAAAATCTGTATTTTCTTACGTTCTATCAAGACCAGAACATCACTGGCAAGCATGTTCTCATCGGTAATGGTGATGGGCTCTTTTGTCGCATAATCAATGGCTGGCGTCTCTAACGAAAAATCCGGCTTCATCAGAGCACGACGTACGTCACCATCACTTAAAATACCGACCATCGCATGCCCTTCATCTACCAAAAACACTGTGCCGAGCCGACCTTCTCCAATGGCAATGATGGCATCTTTGACTAAACTTGTCTGTGAGATAATTGGTAGATTTCTGGTTCGCATAATATCTTTTGCTTTAACAAACAGTTTCTTTCCGAGCGTACCGCCGGGATGAAATGAGGCAAAATCTTCTTTAGCAAAGTTTCGTGCTTTCATTAAACAGATGGCCAAAGCATCCCCAAGGGCTAAGGTTAGCGTTGTTGAGCTTGTGGGTGCAATGTCTAAAGGGCATGCCTCTTTCTCAACATGGACGTTAACTACAATATCGCTATAGCGTCCAAGGGTTGAATTGGCATTATGCGTCATTCCAATGAGTGGAATATCAAACCGTTTAATATGCGGTAAAATCGAGCTTAGCTCTTCACTCTCACCACTATAGCTAATGGCTAAGACAACATCATCTTTACCAATCATTCCCAAATCGCCATGAAGTGCTTCAGTTGGATGCAGAAAAAAACTCGGTGTCCCCGTTGAGGCAAACGTAGCGGCCATTTTTGCTCCAATAAGCCCGGACTTACCAACACCGCTGACAATGAGTTTACCGCGGCATGAAAGAATCATCTCCACTGCC
>JALUJE010000202.1 GCA_027057185.1 Helicobacteraceae bacterium
TAGTATTACTGTGGTGGAGTATGGGTGTTTTGGTTCATGCCAGTACGCAAAATGCTCAGACATTGGTATGGTCGCAACTGACACCGCAACCAAAACAGTATGACTGGCTTGAACTCAAGAGCAATGAGCGCTTGATGGGGCGTTTTACCTATTATTACAATGACTTGGTCACCTTTAAAAGTAGAAAACTTGGTCTGCTTAAACTCAAAATACGTGATATTAAACGGTTTGTATCGAGTCGACCTGCAAGTTTTAATATTGAAAACCTTGCCGTATTGCACGGAAAATTTATGTTTCAAAATGAGAAAATGACAATCTATACCCGTGAGGGCAACGTGACTATTGGGTATGATCAGATAGTCTCAATCTATCACGGTGAAGCCAAAGAAAGTAATTACTGGAATATTAAGATTGGTTTCAATACCAATTTGCGTGGAGGAAACAGTAAACAGTTTGATTATGGTGCGAGCATTGATATGACCCGACGTACGGCAAAATCGCGTTTTTTACTCAATTATATTGGCAACATTGCCAATGTCAGTGATGCCAGAACCTCTGAGAGCCATAGTGCTGCGAGTTCTTTTGACTACTTTAAAACCCGGCATTTCTTTCTGCGACCATTGAGTTTTAGTTTTTACCGCGATCCGTTTCAAAATATTACCTCGAGGATAAGTTACGGTGTGGGTGCAGGATATGACATTATCCGTAATGCGGTTACCACCTGGAGTATTACAGGAGGACCGGGATACCAATATACCCGTTTTACCACATCGCTAGATAATGAACGTGCCTATGATGATACCTTTTCATTGATTCTTGATACACTCTACACCACCCGTTTGATTCACAATATTGGGTTTACCTTTGGCTATAAACTCTCTTTTCTTGATCGGGAGTCGGGGAGTTATACTCACCATATGATTAGCAAATTTGTTAATGCTATTAATAAAAATTTCGATATCGGTGTCTCTTTTGTGTGGGATCGTATAGAGTCTCCTTCTACAGATTCTGATGGTGTGGTGCCTAATAAAGACGATTACCGCATGATGTTAAGCATCGGTTATAAATACAACTAAATTTTAGTGAGTCCCATCAGCCGTTGGGAGTACTTTGGGAACGAGGTATTCCTCACCTATCATGGTATCAATAATCTTTTTAAAAGTGGGTACGGCAGTCTGTGATGCAAAGTAGACTTTTTTAGGATCAAAGACGGTAACACCAATGGTATAACGGTGCTCCTCATCATTGGCAAAGCCGATAAACGAGGTGTTGTAACGGTTAATGTAGCGTCCGCCTTTGGCAATATGTGCTGTTCCTGTTTTTCCGCCGATTTCCAGACCCGGCGTGATAGTTTTTTTCCCCGTTCCCTCATTGACAGTTTTAATGAGAATTTTTTTCATCATATGAGCAGTTGAGGTAGATATGACCAGTCGCTCGTCATCATTTTCAATGGGAATAATGGTGCCAAGTTCATCAATAAGTGCTTCGGCAACACGGGGAGAGACTTCAATGCCATTGTTGTTAAAAGCATTATAGGCTTTCACCAGTTGCATTAAATTGACACGCATACCGTAGCCGTACGCCGCAGTCGCTTTATAGATAGCGGCATTGAGCTGTTTGCTAGAGGGAATGGACCCTTTTTTCTCATAGGGCAGGTCAATGCCGCTAAGTTGGGTAAGACCAAAGTCAATGAGCCCATCATGAAACTCAAAACCCTTCAGTTTCTGTGCCAGTTTGGCAATGCCGATATTTGAAGAGTGGACAATGATATTTTCGGCACTGAGCCAGTCGTACTTGTGTTCGTCAGTAATAACTTTACGTCCAAGTTTGTAGCGTCCGTTATGACAAAAGACCAGATCGTAAGGGTTGATGCGTTGCAATTCAAGGAGCAGTGAAAGGGTAAGGGGTTTTAACACCGACCCTGGCTCAAAACTGTATTCAATGGGGTTGGTGTTTAACGAGGGGTAATCTCGTTTGCGAATTGCTTTGGGATAGAACTGATTGGAGCTTGCCAAAGAGAGGATTTTTCCGTCGTCACTTTTCATCACCACCGCAATAATTTCTCTGGCATCGAGTGCTTTTTTCATCTGTTTCAGGACAGTTTCAATGCGTACCTGCAGCGTTAGCGGGATGTTGATTTTGACATCAAGACCGTCGATTTCGCGTTTGGTAAAACTTTTTTTGTTAAGAATCATGTACCCGTTGACATCTCGTGGTGCCCGTTGTGAACCGTTTTGAATGGGGGTTAGCTCCTCTTCGTACTGTTTTTCAATACCTTTAATACCGTGAATGCGGGTATAGCCTTCCACTTCCATTTTTCTTGGATAGCCCACTAGTGGCGTGAGTACTTTGCCGTAAGGGTATTCGCGTGTTTCTCCGCTTTCAATAATGTTGAGTCCATGCAAAATTGTACGTCCCTCACCGTTTTCATACTCGACAAAGACTTTTAGACGGCGCAGTTCAAAGGCCAGTGTCTTTAAGTATTGCGCATTTTTAGGGCTGATGAGGTAGCTGAGCACTACCGTGCCCCGGCGGGAGGCGAGTTTTTTCCGAATGCTTTTTTGATCGACACCGCTGTAGATACTAAAGAGCTGGACAAAGAGTTCTTTTTTGTTGGGATCGATATTTCGGGTGTTGACGGTGGCCTTATAAAGCTTTTGTGTGGTGGCAATGTGGAAACCGTCTTGCGAAATAATATTGCCCCGTTGTGCTTTGGTAGATTCTGATGTGTATTTTGACGGAAGATGCCGCTCGCGAACCGCCGTATAAAACATGACACTTAAAAAGATGATAAAGCCAACAATGATTAGAAGAAAAAGTGTGACAATCTTTTTGGAGCGGTTCGTATTAATCATGAGTACTCTTGGGTGCAAAAATGTGACAAAATTGTACCCGGAGTTAGGTTATAACAACGTTAGGGCATACAATTTTTAGAGTTGCGTTCTGGTAATTTCTTTGTAGGCACTAAGTGCTTTGTTGCGTACTTCAAGCATCAGTTTCATACTGGTCTCGGCTTTGCTGATAGAGAGTGCGGCCTGATGGAGATCTTTGACTTGTCCCGTTGCCATATCTGCCATAGATTTTTCGGCACTTTTTTGTGCGGCATTCACATCTTCTATGGCGCTCTTAAGTTGATCAGCAAAATTGACATCGCTGCGATTTTTTGAGGATGCCGAGGCTTCTTTTTGGAGTAGATCGGCAGTGGAAAGTGATGCAATGTTATGAATATTTGCCATAGGGTGACTCCTTTGCTATTGTAGCAGTGTTAAGGCACTGTTCGCCATATTTTTGGCACTTTCAAATGCCGCTACATTTGCCTGATACGACCGGGTGGCTTCAACTAAATCGGCCATTTCAACCACGGGATTAATATTGGGATAGGCCACATACCCTGAAGCATCAGCATCGGGATGGGACGGATCATATTTCATTTTCGGTTGGCTATCATCTTGTACGATTTTGTCAACGATAACGCTCATTATAGCAGGATTTACCACGCTGTTAAAGTCTCCTTCACGCAGCGGATCACTATAGCCGGTTGAGGGTGTTGTCTCGCTCAAGGCGCTGTTTAACAGCGTGTCAAAGTTTTGTGCCTTGAATATAACCTCTTTACGGCGGTAGGGACCACCTTCATCGGTGCGAGTCGTATGGGCATTGGCAATGTTGGCACTAATGGTATTGACGCGGACACGCTGTGCTGAAAGCCCGTAACCGCTAATATCAAAACTGTTTAAAAAAGCCATAATTGTCTCCTAAAGTTTTTGTGATGCTTCAATAACACTTTTAAAGGTTGCCCCACTCTTTTTTATGGAGGCAATCAGTGCATTGAACATGACCGAGTTTTTTGACATTTCAGATGTTTCGACATCCAGATCAACGCTGTTACCGTCATTACGTGCCATATGCCCGTCACGAAAAAAGAGGGTAGTCTGTGTTGCATGCGGTGTATCTGAGGCATGCATATGGGCGTTATTGGTGTTTGCCAGTTTCAGCGTCGGTTCGTTTTTGGCAAACATGGCCGCTTTTTTTTCTGCAAGCATATGTTCAAAGTCAATATCACGAGGACGATAAAACGGAGTATCGGCATTGGCAATATTTGAGGCAATCATATCCTGGCGCTGTGCACGATAGTTAAGTGCTTCTTTCATCAATTCATGTGCCTGAGAGATCACAATGCCCATAGAAAACTCCTTGAAATTTACATGTAATTCATTGCAAGCATTTTTTATTCCAAAAATTTAAAATTTACATGTTGTGTTTTGGAAAATACGGTATATCACAATAATTCCGGCTATTCTTTGGGTATCAGATTGATTGCCTGTCCCTGATCGTTGTGCAGTATGGCAGAGAGTACTTCACCGTCATCATCAAGCGTCAGCACATAGGTGTCGTTACAGGTGCGGTAAATTTCAAGATGTTTGCTGGCTTTGACGATGTGCGGTTTGCAGTTGCGGTCTTCAATATAACGATCTACCCGTTCAATGGTAGTGGGTTTGGCATATACCATGACTGTTAAGAGCAGGCTTGCAGGGAGAAAGTATTTCATAAAAAGGCTCCAAAAAATTGTTGTAAACAATTATATCACAGAGCTTTAAACAAAAAAAGGTACAATTCCATTAAAAAAACAGTGGCAGGACAATGGTTGACAGACGACTCTTTATGATTACATCGTTCCTTATTGCCATCGGTATTGTATTTAGCTATTCACTCTCATCGTATATTGTATTGCATTTCGATTATAACCCGTATCACTTTTTGATTCGTCAGAGTATTTTTGGTTTTGTTGCGATTGTTATCATGTGGTCTTTGGCACAACTTGATCCTGAAATATGGCTACATCGTATTGGATTGACGCTTTTTCTCGGAGGTCTTGGTGCCATGATTGCCATGCCGTTTTTGCCCGCAAGTCTGGTTAGCGAGGTTGGGGGAGCATCCCGTTGGATTAAACTTTTTGGTTTTTCACTTGCTCCTGTCGAGTTTTTCAAAGTGGGTTTTGTCTACTTTCTGGCATGGAGTTTTTCACGAAAGCTTGGGCATCAGACCAAAATGAGTCTGCTCGGAGAGTTTCAGCGTTTTACCCCATATGCTTTGGTGTTTGTTCTGGTGATGTTTCTCATTGCCATCATTCAAAAAGATCTGGGTCAGGTCGTTGTTCTCGCCATGACACTGCTGTTTATGCTCTTTCTGGCCGGCAGCAGCTTCCGCTTTTTTCTGGTACTGATTAGTGTTGCACTGCTCTTTTTTGTCTTTTTTATCATGACGGCGGAGCATCGGATCTTGCGCATTCGTTCATGGTGGTCACAAGCGCAAGATACGGTCTTGACCATTTTTCCCGATTCTATTGCATCATCGCTGCGCGTGGAATCTTTTGAGGAACCCTATCAGATAGGGCACTCTCTAAATGCCATCAACAACGGGGGTATTTTGGGAGTTGGACTGGGAAATGGTACGTTTAAATTGGGATTTTTGAGTGAGATTCATACCGATTTCGTGCTCGCCGGTATTGCCGAAGAGTTTGGTTTTTTGGGTGTTATACTGGTGACGGTGCTGTTTATGTGGATGATGAAGCGTATTTTTACCATTGCCAACCGTGCGCCCAAAAGTGTCTATTTTCTCTTTAGCATCGGCGTGGCTCTGTTGCTGGCCTTTGCCTTCTTGATTAATGCATACGGTATTAGTGGACTGACTCCGGTAAAAGGTATTTCGGTACCGTTTTTAAGCTATGGCGGTTCTGCTATACTGGCGTCAGCGATTGGGGTGGGCATGGTTTTGATGATATCCAAAACGCTAAAGGAAGCAGCATGAGAGTCGTTCTTACCGGCGGCGGTACCGGTGGTCATTTGAGTATTGCCTCAGCGCTTTTACGGGTATTGCGGCAGCGTGGTGATGAGGTCATCTATATTGGTTCAACGTCGGGGCAGGATCGAACGTGGTTTGCCGGGGAAGAGGCGTTGAAGCGCGTCTATTTTTTGGAGACCAGCGGCGTGGTCAACAAAAAAGGCTGGCGCAAAGTTGTGTCATTATTTCATATTTTTAGAGCGTTTTTGACATCGCGTTCGATACTGACCTCCTCCCGGGTTGATGCGGTGATTAGTGTTGGAGGATTTTCGGCGGCACCGGCATCATTGGCAGCGGTGAGTCTAAAGATCCCCTTTTTTATTCATGAACAAAATGCTGTTATGGGTAGACTCAATGCTTTACTCAAGCCCTATGCTACCGCTTTTTTCAGCTCGTATGATGCAGACTCTGCAGTCAAAGGCTATCCGGTAAATCAGAAACTTTTTGAGACGGCTCGTATTCGGAACGCAAAGCATACCATCATCTTTTTGGGCGGCTCCCAAGGAGCGGAGTTCATTAACAATCTGGCACTGCAGATGGCACCAAAACTTCTGGCTCGGGGGATGCAGGTGATTCATCAAGCCGGCGATCGTGATTATGAACGCCTCAAAACGGCCTATGCGTCACAAAATTTACATGTAGAACTCTATGGCTTTACCAAAGCACTTCCAAAGCTGTTAGAGCGCAGTGATATTGCAGTGTCTCGTGCAGGTGCAAGTACATTGTGGGAGTTATGTGCTAACGGTCTGCCGGCGTTTTACATTCCTTACCCCTACGCTGCCGGCGATCATCAGTATTATAATGCACAGTTTTTGGTGACACGGCAATTGGCATGGTGTCGACGACAGGGGGATGTCACGGCCGAGCAGATACTTGCTGTTTTAGATGATGACATTGCACCGATGAGCCGTGGTATTATGGCACTGGCTGAACCCGATGCCAGCGAGAAGATAATTCAACATATAGAAGGAATAATTTCATGATAGCAGACATAGCGCAGTGGATGGTGGATACTATCTTTCAGTTTGGATATTTGGGTATTTTTGTATTAATGGTAATTGAGAGTTCATTTATTCCATTTCCGAGTGAAGTGGTACTGATTCCAGCAGGCTATCTTGCCAGCAAGGGAGAGATGCATTTGGCTATGATTTTTGCAATGGCTCTGTTTGGCTCGCTGGTGGGTGCTCTGGTTAATTACTTTGGTGCTATGTTGATTGGTAGAAAGGTGCTCGAAAAGTATGGAAAATATGTGTTGATTAAACCGGAAACTCTCGACAAAATGGATCGCTATTTTGAGCAGCACGGTCACATTTCAACCTTTACAGGGCGATTGATTCCGGGGATTCGTCAGCTCATTTCCATTCCGGCGGGTATTGCTCGAATGGAGATGAAGGTCTTTATTCTATATACATCGTTGGGAGCAGGGTTATGGGCAGCGATCTTAATTGTTTTGGGGTATGCGATTGGCGATAACGAGACCTTGATTAAAGAGTATTTGACACAAATTACCATCGTGGCGGTTGTGGGGGTTATTGTACTACTCGCCGGATATTTCTATGTGCAAAGAAAGCGTGCTTCTAAAGAGTAGAAAGCGTTCCTATCTAAAGAGCGCTTCTAGAGACTCGACACCCTCTTTTTTCTCTTCGCTGTGGCCGCTGCTCTCGCCGTCCGTCTCGACAAGTTCAATGTTCATTCCGGTTAGCATTGAGGCAAGGCGAATGTTGATACCGCTACGTCCGATAGCTTTGGATTTTTGATCAGCTGGAAGGGTGACAATGGCTTTTTTGGTCTCATCTTCATCGCTGCCTTCAATGACTACTGAGCTGATAATGGCCGGGCTCATCACCCGGGCAATAAAGAGTTCAGGAATGGTGGTGTACTCAATACAGTCAATATTCTCACCGCACAGTTCGTCGCTGACAGCATTGATGCGTACGCCTTTGACACCGACGGTTGCACCGACGGGATCGACTTGCGGATGGGTAGAGAGCAGGGCAATTTTGGCGCGCTCCCCAGGAATTCGGGCACTTTTTTCAATAATAACCATGCCATCTTTGATTTCGGGAACCTCTAAACATAAGAGCTCTTCTAAAAACTTTGGAGAGGTACGGGAGAGTTCAATGCTAATGCCGTTAGAACTGTCAATATTGACGCGGCGTACAACAGCCTGAAGCACATCACCAGCCTGAAATATCTCCCCTTTAATACGGCTTTTCATCGGTAGTATCGCACGGATTTCATCCATCTCAATAAACGTATTTTGTTCGTTATCGACATGTACGACCCGACCCGAGACAATGCTGCCGATTCGGCTTTTGTATTTGTTGTAGAGTTCATCTTCAACCAGACGTTGCACATGAAACTCAATCTCACGGTGCAAGGAGCTCGCTGCCGTGCGTCCATAATCTTCCAAGTTATGGTCAATTTGCAGTTGGTCACCCACTTCAACATCATCATCCATTGCTTTGGCATCTTGTAATGAAATATACTTGTGGGACTCTTCGTCATCATTTAAAAGGGCATCGTCATCTTTAACGACGGTAATGGACTGAAACAGTGAGAGTGATTTGGTCTCCGGGTCAATTTCTGCTTCATAATAGAGTTCTGGGTCAATACAGCGCTTGGCAGTTTGAATGAACGCACGCTTTAGTGCTTCGGCAACACTCTCTGGCTGAAGTCCTTTTTCATGTGCAATGGCATCAATGATATCTACAATTTTTTCCATAATAATCCCCTGTACAGTCATATCAAAATGTTCATAAAAAGTTAATGTTAATTTGGAAGCCGATTTATGAAGAGGATAATTGTACACAAAAAATGCTTAATAAGATATTTACCCAAAGAGAGATATAATGCAAAAAATTTGATAAATGGACAAAGGAGCATGTATGGAGTTGAAA
>JALUJE010000203.1:0-7772 GCA_027057185.1 Helicobacteraceae bacterium
AAAAACTAGCATAAGTACAAAAATTACCGACAGAAACGCCATGGAGAAGACCTCTTTATATAATAGTGATAAAGTTTTATATAATACTATAATTTATATTAAAAACAAAATAAAATATACTTGATACATATAGGCTCAACTTTATTTAGTAAAATTATTAACTTTATACTTGACAGTAAACGACTCAATTGATATAATATGGTTAGATTTCAGAAAAGGAGTCCAACGAGCAATGTCTGATGAAAAAAATAAGGAACAACTCGACGAGGAATTAGAAGCTGCCCAAGAGGTGATGGAAGAGGACTTGAATGATGTTGACGATGAGATAGAGCGGCTAAAAGCTGAAGTAGTCGCGATGCAAGATAAGTACGCACGCGTTCATGCGGATTTTGACAATATTAAAAAGCGTCTGGAGCGTGAGAAATATCAGGCGCTTGATTATGCACAGGAGAAGTTGGCGAAAGATCTTATTCCGGTGATTGATTCACTGGAGGGAGCGATTGCCGCAGGAGAGAGTGATGCTGAAGCCAATGAGATATTAGAAAAGCTCAAAGAAGGTGTCGAATTAACAATGAAACAGTTTTTAAGTGTGCTGGAGAAGCACGGTATTACTCAAGTAAGTGAAGATGAACCGTTCGATCCAAACATTCACCATGCAGTACAGCAGGTGGATTCTGAAGATCATGAGAGTGGAGACATTGTCAGTACCTTTCAAAAAGGGTACAAATATAAGGAGCGAACACTGCGTGATGCAATGGTCGTGATAGCAAATTAAACACATTTAAATTAAAGGATAGAGAAGATGAGTAAAGTAATTGGTATTGATTTAGGAACAACAAATTCTTGTGTAGCAGTTTATGAAGGCGGGGAGGCAAAGGTCATCCCCAATAAAGAGGGTAAAAATACCACGCCATCGGTAGTAGCATTTACCGATAAAGGTGAAACTTTGGTAGGAGATCCGGCAAAACGTCAGGCTATTACCAATCCGGAAAAGACGATTTATTCGGTGAAGCGAATTATGGGTCTGATGATGAATGAAGACAATGCCAAAGAGGCACATGATAAAGTAACGTATAAAATCGTCGATAAAAATGGCATGGCAGCAGTAGATGTTGCCGGTACGATCTATACGCCGCAGGAGATTTCTGCAAAAATCCTTTCCAAGCTGAAAGAAGATGCTGAAGCGTATTTGGGTAGTGAAGTCACCGATGCCGTCATTACGGTTCCGGCATATTTTAATGATGCACAGCGTAAGGCTACCAAGGAAGCCGGAACCATTGCCGGTTTAAATGTATTGCGCATTATTAATGAACCGACGGCATCGGCATTGGCATATGGCCTTGAGAGTAAAAGTGACGAGAACGTCCTCGTATATGACCTAGGAGGCGGAACTTTTGATGTCACGACACTTGAGATCAGTGACGGTACGTTTGAGGTGCTCTCGACTGACGGGAATGCTTTCTTGGGTGGTGATGACTTCGATAATGCGATTGTTAACTATTTGGCAGATGAGTTCAAATCGGATAATGGCATTGATCTCAAAGCCGATAAAATGGCGTTGCAACGTCTTAAAGATGCGGCAGAGAGTGCTAAAAAAGAACTTTCCAGCGCTACAGAGACAGAGATTAACCTGCCATTTATTACCGCAGATGCAACGGGACCAAAACACCTTGTTGTGAAATTGACCCGTGCAAAATTTGAGGGTATGATTGACAGTATGATTGATGAAACCATCGAACATATTAAGGTAGCGATGAAAGATGCCGACCTCGACAAAAGTGATATTAAAGAGATTATTATGGTCGGTGGCTCCACCCGGGTACCATTGGTGCAAAAACGGGTTTCTGAGTATTTTGGCGGCAAAGAACTCAATAAAAGTGTTAATCCGGATGAGGTTGTAGCAGCCGGTGCTGCCATTCAAGGAGGTGTGCTCCGCGGTGATGTGAAAGATGTCCTGCTTTTAGATGTTACACCACTCTCTTTGGGTATTGAGACACTCGGCGGTGTGGCAACGAAAATCATTGAGAAAGGCACAACGATTCCGGTAAAAAAATCTCAAATTTTCTCGACGGCAGAAGATAATCAACCGGCAGTTTCGATTTCGGTGGTTCAAGGAGAACGTGAATTTGCTAAAGATAATAAATCATTAGGTCTGTTTGAATTAACCAATATTCCGTCGGCGCCACGCGGTGTACCGCAAATTGAAGTTACTTTTGACATTGATGCCAACGGTATTTTGACGGTATCAGCACTTGACAAAGGAACCGGTAAATCGCAGGAGATTAAAATTTCAGGCTCATCGGGATTGAGTGAAGAAGAGATTAACCAGATGGTACAAGATGCCGAAAAAAATAAAGCAGCTGATGAGGCGCGTCGTGCTATGGTCGACTTGCGCAACCAGGCAGATGCTCTTGTGGTGCAGACAGAGAAGAGTTTGAATGAGATTGGTGACAAAATTGATGCGGAAGAGAAAGCGAAAATCGAAGCTGCGGCGAATGATCTTAAAGAGCTTTTAAAAGACGACAGTGCCACCAAAGAGCAGATTGAAGAGAAAGTGAAAGCTTTGACCGAAGCGAGCCACAAAATGGCAGAGCAGATGTACAAAGATGATCAGGGAGGTGCCCAGGCATCTAAAGAGAACAAGAAAAAAGATGACGATGATGTCATTGATGCCGAAATCGAATAATTCGGTGCAGTAATAATATTGGTAAAAGACCATTTGGTCTTTTACTCCCGCACTTACACATAAATCAAACAGCTATTTGTTATAATCACCCTCATATTACCAACTGGAAATCATTATGGAACAATTTTTACAAGAGGCCAAAGCGGGCAGTCGTGTCCTCTCTCAGCTAGGTGGACGGGAAAAAAATGCTTTATTACAAGAGATGGCAGAAGCTTTGCGCGCCAATACCATGAGTATTATTGAGGCGAATGCCAAAGATATGCGCAATGCTGAACTCAATCAGCTTTCATCAGCACTTAAAGATAGACTATTTCTGGATGAAGGGCGTATTGAAGCGATGGCAACAGCTATTGAGGAGATTGCTGCGCTCAAGGAGCCTGTCGGTCGTGTTCTCGATGGGTGGGTTACAGATGAGGGACTTAAAATCGAGAAAGTTTCCGTACCTATCGGTGTTATTGGAATTATCTATGAGTCACGTCCCAATGTCACTTCTGACACGGCAGCGCTTTGTTTTAAAAGTGCAAATGTCTGTGTACTCAAGGGAGGAAAAGAGGCAGAATACTCCAACAAGAGTATTGCTTCGGTATTGCGCTCGGTTTTGCGTAGACATCAACTTCCAGAAGCGCTTATATCACTACTTCCGGATGCTTCACGTGAGGGAGTAGCACAGCTTATTAAGATGGACAAATATGTTGATTTGATTGTACCTCGTGGAGGTGAAGGACTGATTCGTTACGTAAGTGAGCATGCTAGTGTTCCTGTTGTAAAACATGATAAGGGGCAGTGCCATACCTATATTGACCAAGATGCTGACATGGATGATGCCGTTGCTATTGCCCTCAACGCTAAAGTACAGCGTCCGGGCGTCTGTAATGCCATGGAAACCCTGTTGGTTGATGAGACAATTGCTTCAGTAATACTCCCGCAGCTTAAGGAGGCCTTTGATGCAGAAGGAACGGAGTTGAAAGGGTGCTTACAGACTCAGGCGCTAATTGCAGTTAATGATGTTAGTGACGAGGATTTTGATACCGAATATTTAGCCAATATTTTGAATATTCGTGTGGTTAAGGGGGTAGAAGGTGCCATAGAACATATTGTTCGTTTCGGTTCGGGACACTCTGAAGCAATCATAACGCAAAATATCACCACCGCAGAACTCTTTTTGAATAGTATTGATGCGGCGGCAGTCTATGTGAACGCCTCCACTCGATTTACCGATGGTGGAGCCTTTGGTTTTGGCGCTGAGGTTGGCATTAGTACCAACAAGTTACATGCCCGCGGTCCGATGGGTATTGAGGGGTTGACGACCTATAAATACAAAATTTACGGAAGTGGTCAGGTGCGTTGAAAGAGGTACTGCATGTTACAAATATGACCTTTGGTTTTTCTAAAGAGATGCTGCTCTTCCAAGCCTTTTCATTACGTTTGAAACGGGGCGAAATTAAAGCCATTGTTGGTAAAAGTGGTATTGGAAAGAGTACGCTTTTTGCTCTGATTCTGGGGCATTTAAAACCTCTGAAGGGAACCATTGTCGCCGCTAGAGCATCTGAAGTCTTTCAAGATCCTTACAGTTCCTTTCATCCGAGCTACACTATTGGTAACCAGATTGCCGATGTCGCGTCGCTAGAAGCAGTTTCTGAGTACCTGGATGATCTTAATATTGACGGCACCTTGTTGGAAAAACTACCCCATGAACTTTCCGGTGGTCAACTCCAGCGCTGCTCCATTTTACGAGCATTGTTGATGAAGCCGGATCTACTGTTGTTAGATGAACCTACGTCTGCCCTAGATAATGTCATTCAGCTCGATGTGATGAAGATGCTTCTAAAGTTTTTGCCACAGATGGGTATGTTACTGATTACGCATGAGATAGATATTGCAGCATGGTGTGCTGATGACATCATTGAACTGTAGGACTATTTTAGCAGGGACGATGCCATCATAAATCCGGCACCGGCTACGAGAACCGTTCCCACTACATTGAGTGCCATATTGACACCGGCCAACATGAGATGTCCCCCCTGAAGCAGTAGGACACTTTCAATGGCAAATGTGGAGTAGGTCGTGAGTGCTCCGAGTATGCCGGTAGAAAGAAAGGATTTTACATGTAAAGAAAATAAGGTTGTGTACATAAAGTAAGCAACAAGAATTCCCATAATAAAACTGCCAATTAAGTTTACCCCAAGAGTACCAAAAGGGAGTTCATGTGGTACCTTGTGTGAGATGACACCGTTAAGATAGGCTCGTAAAACCGCACCGATAAATCCGCCGCTACCGATTGCTAGGAAGGTTTGCCAACTCATCATCATATACCTTTTGCATTGTATCTCGTAGCGTATTGAGCCACGCTTTATCTTTTTTGTCTGCTTGAAAACTGTCTAAAATGACTGCTTTAATGGTTCCGGGAGCATAATGTCTGGTTTTTATATTGTAATATCGTGCCGTATTGATGAGTACAATGGGCTGTACAATGAGTGCATTTTTGTCAGCAATGAGTTTGGCACCCGGTTTAAAGGGACGCATTGTGCCGTTATAAGAACGGGTGCCTTCGGGGAATATGGTAATGACACGTCCATGGCTCAAACGATCTTTGGCATCTTTGAGGAGTGTAATGAGGGAGGTTTTGCTTTCGCGTTCTACCGCAATGTCATTAGGAAGTTTTAGTAACAGCCCGTAAAAAGGAATATCAAAAAGCTCTTTTTTTGCTACCCATGCCAGATCTTTGGTGGTGATGCTCTCCATGACGCCAATATCCAAATCACTCTCATGATTGAGCAGAAACATCTCTACCTTGGGGTCAACCTCTCCGGTGACTTCGATAGGACAAAATAGAAAGAACTGGATAAAGCGTGAGGATAATTTTTGGGCTTTTGGCTTGGGAACAAAAGGAAAGATGAGTATCATTAAAGTCATTCCAATAATAATGACAATTGTGGCATAGAGCCATTTAAGGAGTGCAAAGATTTTCATGATGTACCCATCCTATCTGTTTGTTTTCCAGTTCGACTTTGGTAAAATTACCAACCTTTCCTTGAGCCTCCAGGGTCAGCTGTGAGGGTATTGTCTCAAAAACCGTACCATTGTTCATAGGAAGCAGTTGTACAGGGCTTTCTGGTTTAATACAGACATATTCGGTTGGCATTGCGGTGATATAAATATAGTACGCCGGGGCTGCAATGAGAAGCAAAAAGAGCAGATTTCTTGTATAAAGCAACAGTCCCAAAGCCACTGCCACTAGAATGGAGGCAGCAATAAGTTTAATGCGCTGATGTTTACTCTCTACCGGTGTGAGTCCACTTTGTGTTGAGACACGATCATCATCGACAATGATGGGAATGATAATCTTCTCAAATTGCTGTTTTTTGAGATTAAAATAGGTAAAAATGAGGTTGTCATCTTGTTTTGGAATGATGGCATAATAGGTCATGGATGATGTGCCAATACCAAATTTTTTACTTTCAAACCCCTGTTTTATGGCATGAGAGAGTGTGAAATTGGTTAAGTTACAACGTGTGGCCTTTGCGCTGAAGACGACAATATTGTGTTCTTGATCATAAATAGTAGTTTTATAGTTTGTTATGGTAAAGGTTTCTGCCAAAATATGGGCATAGTCACGTTTGGGGTTGAGTACGATGACATCAAGTGGTAATGAAGGTAGTGTGGCGCGATGCGTTGCCAGTGATGCACTAATACGTGGTGTGGATGCTTTGGTTTGAGTGGCAGTAAAATAGAAGGTATCATAATAGTAGTTGCCGCGTTTGATACGACGCGGCTGCTGCGACAGAAGGCGAATGCCTTTGGCGTCTTTAAAACTGTAGCGGAGTTTTTCGTACGATCCTATTGTAGAGAGTAGTTTGAGCGTAATGGGAAAATACTCTCCCTTAATAACTCGTTGAGGGGGCTCGTCATAGCTTAAATAGAGAACTTTTTCCGATTCCGAGGCTATTGCAGAAGAAAAGGTCCAGAGCAATAGAGTAAGTAGCAGCAATGGTTTCATCAGCTCGTTACAAATCCCTCAAGCATCATACGTCCGTCATCAGAGCCTAAAATAGTTTCCATGGCACGTTCAGGATGTGGCATAAGACCGAAAACATTTTTTTCTTTATTACAAATACCGGCAATGCTGTCGACAGAACCGTTGGGGTTTGTCAGTCTACCGCCGTCGTCACAATAGTGCAACAGTACTTGATCGTTATCGTAGAGTTTCTGAAGTGATTCGGGATCTATGTAGAAATTACCGTCATGGTGGGCAATGGGAATATTGACAATGGCATTTTGATGCATGTTGCGTAAAAAGGCGTTATTGGTAGTAGCAACTTTAAGATAATGATGCTGTGAAATGAAATGCAAAGATTCATTACGTTTGAGCGCTCCGGGTAGCAGGTGAGACTCCGTTAATATCTGAAAACCGTTACAGATTCCCAATATTTTTTTTCCCGAAGCAGCATAGTCTTGAACGGCCTGCATAATGGGACTAAAACGTGCAATGGCACCACTGCGTAAGTAGTCGCCGTAGCTAAAGCCACCGGCAATCACCAGAAGCTCTATGCTATGAGAAATCGACGTTTCTTGATGCCAGATAATCTCAGTACTGCATCCAAGCATCTCAAAAGCGTAGCGCGTGTCATACTCGCAATTGGTTCCGGGAAATTGAAGTATGCCTACGTTCATGCAATAATCTCAATCTCATAATCTTCAATGACCGTATTGGCTAGGAGGGATTCGCACATGCGCGTGACCTGATCCCTTGCTGCAGCCATATCAAGGTTGTCCAATTCCAAGACAATTTGTTTACCGACGCGAACATCGTTGACCCCTGAAAATTTCAAGGCATCAAGAGCGTGATGAACGGCTTTACCTTGAGAATCGAGAACTCCGGCTTTGAGTGATATATTGACAATGGCTCTCATTGGTTTTCTCCCAAGATACGATGTAATACCTCCTCATAAGCCACCTTCAGACCACCCATACCTTGGCGGAATCGATCTTTATCCATTTTTTTGCCTGTTTGAATATCCCAAAAACGACAATTGTCCGGACTGATTTCATCTGCGAGAATAATATTTCCCTGAGCATCTTTTCCAAA
>JALUJE010000203.1:7782-8717 GCA_027057185.1 Helicobacteraceae bacterium
ACCTTTTTCTTTAAAAAAAGGACGTAAAATATCGTTGATTTGTCGTGCCATATTTCGTAGTTGGTCAAGTTCTTCTGTGCTCTCAACCAGCTCTAAAATAAGACAGTGCTGGTCATTGAGTTTAGGATCTCCCAGTTCGTCATTTTTGTAATCGAATTCTACTAGAGTAAATGGGAGAACTTTCCCGTCGGGGATACCAAGGTTTTTGCTTAAACTTCCTGTGGCAATGTTTCTGACAATCACTTCTATCAATATTACATCGACACGTTTATGCAACATATGATTGTCGTCGAGCATCTCAACAAAGTGGGTTGGTATGCCTTTTGACTCAAGGAGTTTAAAGAGTTCGGTTGAAATTTTATTATTCAGAGCGCCTTTACCACTTTCACTGGATTTCCTGGCACCATTAAATGCCGTTAAATCATCTTTAAACTCTGAAATCAGAAGATTATGGTCATCGGTTGTGAATAACTTTTTCGCTTTTCCTTCATACAGCAGTTCGCGTTTTTCCATCTTGTTATTTCCCTTTCATAATGATGAGTGCTTTAATAATATCGACTGCTTCTTTGAGTTGAATATCTTTTTTGAGCATTTCTGGAGTAATAGTTTTTTTCTTGCTCTCTTCATAAGCATCTTCGAGTGAGGTATCGGTTACATTGGCATCCTTGGTCTTTTTAAGCTCACTCTCAAGATGTTTTTTTAGATCAGCCTCTTTCAAGGCATATTTGTTTTCACGTGTGGTGACCTCACCCGGGAGTACTTGAATATCCGGGGTGATCCCTACTGCCTGAATAGTACGACCACTAGGAAGATAGTAGCGTGCAACGGTTAATTTAACCGCTTCATCGTCGGTAATGGGTAAAATGACCTGAACACTTCCTTTTCCAAACGTCTTTTCTCCTACAATGACGGCACGTTTTAGGTCTTGCAGGGCA
>JALUJE010000204.1 GCA_027057185.1 Helicobacteraceae bacterium
CTATTAGTTTTTCATCAAAATCAATTACCTTATGTAAGTAAGGTTTGTATTCAAAATCAAATATTTCTAAGTAATTAAGTTGATAAGTTCTAAGCTGTTCAAGTATCATAAATAACCTTTCTATGACAACGTTAACTCTATTTTTTTACTTTTGACACCGTATTAACACTATTTTAGTATAATATTTTAAATAAAAATATTAAGAATAGTAATAAAATCAAGGAACAACACCATGGAACGGCCTTATCCTACCGACAATGAAATTATTTTAGATTCTAAACGTTATATTGTCAGTAAAACCGATCCCAAAGGTATTATTGAGTATGGCAATGACTATTTTGTCGAAATTTCAGGCTATACTGAAAGCGAGCTTATTGGAAAACCTCACAATATTGTTCGCCATCCTGATATGCCCCGTGTCGCGTTCAAGATGATGTGGGATCGAATTTTAAAAGGTGACAACTTTATTGCACTGGTAAAAAATCTGGCGAAAGACGGCAGTTTCTACTGGGTCGTCACCGAGTTTGAGTGCAAGCGTGACCCACTCAGTAATGATATTGTCAGCTTTACGGCATTTCGCAAAGCAGCACCGCGCAGCGCCATTGACGCAATTATTCCAATTTATGAGAAACTCAAAGAGATTGAACGTGGAGGCGGCATAACGGCGTCGGAAAAATATTTTCGGGGCTACCTTGAAGACCATAATATCACTTATGATGAATTCATTAACAAAACCGTGGGCAATTCGGGAATGTTTAAAGTCTTTTTCACCCTAATGAAAAAACTCTTTCGCTAACTGCGTCGGCGAATACTCTCTCTAAAACCCCAGAGCCGCCGGACGTCAACAACATTGCTATGTGCCACATCAACCACCATCAGCTCTTCAGTATGTTTCAATTCCGATACAATAGTACCCTCAGGTGACGCCAAAAGCGAATTTCCGTAAAAATTCCAGACATGCTCTTTTTCAAAATATTCGCCAACCCGATTGGCGCGCAATACATAACAGCTTTTGGTAAACGCCCGCATTTTAATCAGCTCCTGCCACCGCTGATTTGACTCAAAAGTAGCAATACTCGGCAGGAGTACGACATCGACATTTTTATCGCTCACATAGCGCCATAACTCATCAAAATGAAGTTCAAAACCGCCCATAACAGCAAATTTGACATTATCAATAGTAAAGACTAATGGTGAACGCAACGGAGCCACGGCATTAGCAAAAAATTTCTCTTCGTTCCAGTGCGTATAATTGATGAGAATCTGTTGGTCATAATATGCTATAGAGCTCGGTGCTACCTTGGCAATACTTTTATAGAGCTGTTTTTTACGTACCATAATAATGGGGGCGACAATCGTCATGTGGTATTCACGTGCCAACGTTTTTAAAATTTCTAGTTGGTGCATACTCTGCTCGGTGATCATCGCCGTAGTACACTGTTGCAACTCTTTAAAAAAAGGATTGAGAAGATACTCTCCTAGTAGCAGTAGCCGCACGCCCTGTCGGTGAGCACTTCGTACGTATTTATAGAGTCGAGTACTGCTCATCCCCATAGAGGGAAGCTGAAGCGCTGCGATCTTCACTCCGGCAACTCCGTATTTTGCTGCTTGATGGTTTCTACATGTAATACGGCCTCATCTAAAAGTTTTTGTGCTTCCTGAAGTGCTTTCATACCCTCCTCGTAAGCTTTCATACTCTCACTCATGGTAATATCACTCTCTAAAAGTTTTTGCAAAATTGCCTTTGCATCTTCCAATTTTTCTTCAAAGTTTTCAGCCATTTAGTACCTCTTTTACATATGCGTCAAATTTATTAATCTCCACTAAAAAAGCATCATGACCGTAGTGGCTATCGACTTCAAAATGGTGACAGTTTCGATAGTGCTGACTCTTTAAAATCTCATCAATTTTGTGCATCTCATCGGGTAAAAAAAGCATGTCTTCACGAAAACTAATGAGGTGCAGGTCTGCTTGTATCTGTGCCAGGGCATGAAACAGCGAATCAAACCCTCGCGCCAAATCAAAAATATTAATGGCTTTGGTAATATACAAATAGGTCAGCGGATCAAACCATTTGGTAAAATTATATCCGTTATACTCCAAGTACGATTCAACCTGAAACTTTCCAAACAGCTCATAAAGTCCATCATTGCGCTTGTACTCCCGTCCAAATTTCTCTATCATGGAGTAGTGCGACAAAAAACTAATGTGTCCTGCCATACGTCCTACTGCCATACCACTCAGACCGTTTTCTCTAATATCGTTCGGATCATAATAACCATTTTTAAAATCAGGATCGGTCAAGATAGCCTCCTGAGCCACCTTATTGAAAGCAATCGCCCATGGCTGGGTTGCAAAGGTGGTTGCCATTGCAATTACCTTGTTGGCAAAACTGGGGTAGTGAATGGCAAACTGCAATGCCTGCATTCCTCCCATAGAACCGCCGACAATGGCATGAACCCTATGAATACCCAGACGATCAAATAAAATTCGCTGTGCTTTAATCATATCTTTAATGGTCACCACCGGAAACTTATAGCGATACTCCTCACCATCACTGTTTTTAGACAACGGTCCCGTAGAACCAAAACAGCTACCGATCACATTAGTACAGACCACATAAAATTTATCGGTATCAATGGCTTTACCGCTACCGATTAGTCCATCCCACCAACCCGGCTTGGGATCCCCTTCGTACAATCCTGCTGCATGGTGCGAGCCGGTTAGAGCATGGCAGACAACAATGATGTTATCCTGCATGGCATTTAACGTGCCATAAGTCTCATAAACAATATCATACGGCTGTAAAATACGCCCGCTCTCCAAATAGAGCGGGCCGTCAAAATGCTCGGTATGGGTTTGCAGATGTAACGTTTCGATAGTCCTGCCTCTTATACGTGATAGTTGGGTGCTTCTGCTGTTATCTGAACATCATGAACATGTGACTCTTTCAAGCCTGCACTCGTAATCTCGACAAACTGCGCCTTTTGCTGAAACGTCTCAATATCTTTAGAGCCGCAATATCCCATGGACGCACGCAGTCCTCCCATCATCTGATGCACAATTCCGGCAATACTCCCACGGTACGGCACCCGACCTTCTATACCTTCAGGAACGAGTTTGTCTGCCGCCGTACCTTCTTGAAAATAGCGATCTGTCGATCCTTTACCCATGGCACCGATAGAACCCATACCACGGTATGCTTTGTATTGGCGACCTTGAAAGTTAATAAGATCCCCCGGAGACTCTTCCGTACCGGCAAGAAGTGAGCCGGCCATAATACATGATGCCCCGACGGCCAAAGCTTTGGCAATCTCACCGGAATATTTAATACCACCGTCGGCAATAATGGGTACACCGACACGACGACCTGCTTGAGCACACTCGTCAATAGCCGAAATTTGAGGCACGCCGACTCCCGCAACAATACGTGTCGTACAGATAGAACCCGGACCTATACCGACTTTAACACCGTCCGCTCCCGCCGCCGCCAATGCTTCCACCGCCTCAGCAGTAGCAACATTACCGGCGACCACATCGACACTCAAGGTTGATTTTATTGTTTTGACCGTATCAATGATACCCTTAGAATGCCCATGAGCCGAGTCCAGCACCAAAACATCAACCCCGGCATCTACCAATGCCTTGGCACGTTCCATCTGCCCTACTCCAATAGCCGCAGCAACACGCAATCGACCAAAATCATCTTTATTGGCATTGGGATATTCAATACGTTTTTTAATATCTTTAATGGTCACTAAGCCCTGCAGGTAACCGTTGTCGTCAATAAGTGGCAACTTCTCAATTTTGTTTTGGTGCATAATTTCTGCTGCATCATCCAGAGAGATCCCTTTTTTTGCCGTAATCAGTGGTACTTTTGTCATAATCTCCTCAACGGAGCGATTGAGATCTTTCTCAAAATGCGTATCACGATTGGTCAATATTCCCAATAATTTATGATGCTCATCAACAATCGGAACTCCCGAAATTTTAAATTCGCTCATAATCTCTTCGGCTTGCCCTAACGTAGATCCCGGATGCATGTAAATCGGGTCAATAATAATGCCGCTTTCGCTTTTTTTGACCTTTTTTACCATTTTTGCCTGTGTTTCAATGTCCATGTTTTTATGGATAACACCAATACCACCCAAACGTGCCATGGCAATGGCAGCACGATACTCCGTAACCGTATCCATCGCAGCCGATGCCATCGGAATTTTCAAGGGTATGTTGTTACTAAAACGGCTCTCAAGAGAGACCTCTTTTGGCAGTACTTCAGAGTATTGAGGAACCAATAGTACATCTTCAAATGTCAATGCTCGTTTTTTAATATTCATACACGTCTCCGTTCTCTATATTTAGGATTGTAACGATTGTTCAAGGCTTAGTGCCCCGTCAAACAGTGTCTGCTCATCAAATGGGGCGGCAATAAGTTGCAGTCCCACCGGCATACCCGACTCACTGGTATCAATCGGTAATGCAATCGCCGGTAAGCCTGCTAGGTTGACGGAAATAGTATAGATATCACTCAAATACATCTCCAGCGGGTCCGAGAGTGCGCCAAACTCATACGCCGTTCTGGGAGCAACCGGACTTAAAATAAGATCAACCTCGTTAAAGATTTTCATATACTCCTCTTTAATGAGATGACGCACTTTTTGGGCTTTCACATAGTAGGCATCATAGTAACCGCTAGAAAGGACAAAGTTGCCTAGCAGGATACGACGTTTTACCTCATCGCCAAATCCTTCAGAACGCGTCTTAATAAACGTCTCTTTCAAATTGGCACCCTCCACACGATTGCCGTAGCGGATTCCGTCATAGCGTGCCAAATTGGTCGTTGCTTCCGCGGTTGCAGTAATGTAATAGGCTGAAATATCATACTTGGCATCCATAAACTCACGCTCTACAATAGTATGCCCGGCATTGCGCAGTACTGCTACGGCTTTGGCGTATGCTTTTTTCACGTCGGTCGATGCCTCTTTGATGTAGCTGGGTACTATGGCTATTGTCAGCGGTCGTGATGGGTTAAGTGTCTGACTCACTTTGTCGTTTCGATTGACACTGGTCGAATCATTCGGATCATACCCGCTGATAATGTCATACAGTATTGCCGCATCTTCCACATTTTTCGTCATCGGTCCAATCTGATCAAGAGAGCTGGCATATGCACCCAATCCATAACGACTCACTCGTCCATACGTTGGTTTCATTCCGACAATACCGCAAAAAGCGGCCGGCTGACGAATAGAGCCTCCCGTGTCACTGCCTAATGCTGCAACGGCAAGACCTGCCGCAACAGCTGCGGCAGAACCTCCCGAACTCCCCCCGGGAACACAATCAGGATGATGTGGATTTTGTGTTCTGCCGTAATAACTTGATTCGGTGGTCGAACCCATGGCAAATTCATCCATGTTGGTACGTCCAAACGGTGAAAGCCCGGCAGAGTGCATCTTCTCAATGACCGTGGCATTGTATGGTGCCACATAACCCTGTAAAATTTTTGAACCACCGGTTACCGACCAGTCTTTCACCTGAATATTGTCTTTAACAGCAATAGGAACACCCGATCCGGAAGCATCGAGAGCCACATACGCATTGAGCTCCGGACGTGATTCAATTTCGGTTTGTAACGTTTCTCGTAACGTTGCCAATGCTTCTGGTGAGAGTGTCAATGCCTCTTTAAGTGTTATCACAGTCTATTCCTTCTCTTTTTTTCTCGTTTTACCCATAGTATGCCCATAGCCACCAGAACAAAAATCGCCCCGACCGTTATAATTACATGTAAATTGTCAACCGGTTGTGAGAAATCTATCATCTACGCCAGTACCTCACTACAGCGCTGACACAAATGCGTTGCATCAGAACTTTTATATTTCCAGCATCGGGGACATTTAGCATCTTGGGCATAACCAATAACAAACGTATCACCCTCAACCTTAAAACGTCCGAGCGCCTCATGAATTTCGTGCGTATTGACTCCCGAGACAACAAACCAGTCTTCAAGTTCCGTGGCATCCAAGGTGCTTAGTGTTGTCGAAGCACTTGTCACAACCAACTCCAGTGTTGCCTTGATTTTTTTCTCTTTTTTCAGCATATCTACCACTTCAAAAAATGCATCACGTGCCTGAAGCATGTAGTTTTCATCAAACACCACTGAGAAAGTCTCCATGTTGCTATAGGTAAAATCAAAAATCGTCTCATTCTCTTCTTTAATGACCGGCGGCGCATACATAATAATTTCATCGGCAGTATAGGTTAACACCGGTGCAATCAGCAATACCATCTGTTTGGCAATTAATGCCATAGCACTTTGTGATGAGCGACGGTGATGTGACTCTTTGGCATCACAATAGAGTCGGTCTTTCGTCAAGTCCATATAGATACCGCTTAGTTCATTGACTACAAAATGGTTCAGCAGTCCCATACCATTGACAAAATTGTACTCATTAAAAGCAGCGTGTACGGCTCTAAATACATCATCGGCTTTACTGACAATCCACTGATCTAAAATGCCCATGGCTTCAAAAGGCACCACGGTTTCAAGGTCATTAATATTGGCCATTAAAAAACGAAACGTATTGCGTAACTTACGGTAACTCTCAGCTGTCTGTTTTAAAATATCATCAGAAATTTTTTGATCGTTCTGATAATCGGTCATCGCAACCCATAAGCGCAAAATCTCCGAACCATACTGCTTAATAACCTTGTCGGGTGCTAAGACATTGCCTTTTGATTTACTCATTTTTTGCCCGTTGGCATCATTGGTAAAGCCGTGGGTAATCACATTGGCATAAGGCGCTTGATGCTGCACGGCACAACTAAGAAACAGTGAGGACTGAAACCAGCCGCGATGTTGGTCAGAACCTTCGAGATAAACATCTGCCGGGTAACTTCCCGCATCGTAGTTACGTGACTTCAATACCGCGTTCCACGTCGCCCCACTGTCAAACCAGACATCTAAAATATCGCTTACTTTTTCCAACTCGTCGGCACGGTAACCACTGCCGGGATACAACAGAGATTCTATTGGCAGTGTATACCAGGCATCACTACCCTGCATCTCAAACACCATGGCAATAAAATTTAAAACTTTCTCGTCCAAAAGTACTTCACCCGTCGCTTTGACACGGAAAAAAGCAATGGGAACGCCCCAGTCACGCTGACGTGAAATACACCAGTCGGGACGGTTCTCTACCATAGCATTAAGTCGGTTTCGTCCACTTTCGGGGTAAAATGTCGTCTGAGCAACCTCATGGAGGGCAATATCCCGCAGGGTTTGCAACGCTCCTTCGGGCGTACCGTCTACTGAAATAAACCACTGTTTGGTAGCACGAAAAATGAGTGGTGTATGCGAACGCCAGCAATGTGGGTACGAATGCACAAACGTATTGACATGTAACAGTGACGTTCCTAAAAGCTTTAAGATGGCATCGTTACATTTAAAAATATGTTTTCCAACAAACGTTTCAGCATCGGGCAGAAGTTTTTCACGTACAATCGTTTCGTCGAAACAGCCACTCTCGTTAACCGGCATAATGACATCGAGATGGTATTTTAGACCAATACGATAGTCGTCTTCACCATGTCCCGGTGCGGTATGAACACATCCCGTACCATTTTCCATGAGTACATGTTCTCCCAGAACTATCTGGGAACGCCGCCCGTTAAGCGGGTTGATTGCATGTAGGTTCTCCAACACCGTCGCATCAAACTCCTGAACAATGTTGCCGGTCACAATGTCTTGTTCACGCAGTGTCTCATACAATGCTTTAGCAACAATATAGCCATCACTGCTACGCACATAGCTCTCGTGAGGATTGAGCGAGATGGCAACATTGGCAGGTAATGTCCATGGTGTTGTCGTCCAGATCACAATGGCAGCACTGCCTTCAATGGATGCACGAATTTTTGACTCATCACTCAACTCAAATGCTACATAGACAGAGTAGGACTCTTTGTCCTCATATTCTACCTCGGCTTCGGCTAAAGCAGTTCGCTCTGCCCAACTCCAAAACACAGGTTTGGAACGCTCTACGAGAAGCCCCTTTTTGGCAACATCACATAACGTACGGTAGATGTTGGCTTCAAAGGTATAATCCATGGTGAGGTAGGGATGCTCCCAATCAGCCAAAATACCCAGCTTTTTAAACTCATCGCGCTGAACATCGACAAAATTTGCGGCATGTTCACGACAGAGCTTGCGTATCTCTCCCGTACTTAAACACTCTTTTTTCTGCTTGCCGCCAAGCTTCTTCTCGACTTGTTGCTCAATGGGCAGTCCGTGGCAATCCCAACCCGGTGTAAAACGTACCGACTTCCCGTTAAAATAGTGGTGTTTGACAATAATATCTTTTAAAATTTTATTTAGAGCGTGCCCAATATGCGTATGGCCATTGGCATAAGGCGGGCCATCATGCAGGGTAAAACTCTCACAGCCTTTACGATTGGTTTTCATCTGTTCATAGATGTCATTCTCATACCATGAAGCATACCGTTTTGGTTCATTTTGCATTAAATTTCCGCGCATGGGAAACTGTGTTGTAGGTAGAAGTAGAGTCTCTTTGTAGTCCATTAAAAACCTTGATGAATCATTCTTATTTAAAATTTTTGCATTATACCTTTTGCGGCATTAAAATCATCTGATGGACTGTACTGACACTTATTGCTATGGCTCAATTTAACGCTTACTCTCCTTACCATTGTTCGC
>JALUJE010000205.1 GCA_027057185.1 Helicobacteraceae bacterium
TCATAAGATAGATGAACTGTTTGCTACCATCAAAGATGTTAACAATGATGCAGTTTCTTTTACCTTGGTCAATCCTTTTCATTTACGGGAATACGCGTTTGATTTGGAGGATGATGTTAAAGTTTTGCTTGATATTAATGAAAAAACCAATATTCTTGTATATAATATCGTGATTATTCAAGAGCCGCTTGATGCATCAAAAATAAATTTTCTGGCACCGCTGATTTTAAATACCGATAATCAGACCATGGCACAAATCATATTGAAACCGGAAGCATATCCCGATTTTGGTATGGCAGAATCGATTCAATCATTTCGCTAATGTAGTACTTCGGTGTGAAGTACAAAGGAGTACTTTGCCGCTTTCACGACTCAATCCGCAGCAGTATCATGCCGCTACTGCTCCTTTTGGGCATAATCTCATTATTGCCAGTGCCGGTACGGGAAAAACGTCAACAATTGTCGGTCGTATCGCGCATCTTCTGAACATGCAGGTTCAGCCCGAGGAGATTTTGCTCTTAACGTTTACCAATAAGGCTGCCGGTGAGATGGTGGAGCGGGTAGCGAGCTATTTCGGTAAGGATGTGGCAGGAAGAATTGATGCAGGAACCTTTCATTCCATCAGTTACCGCTGGTTGAAACGGCGTCAGGGTAAGGTGGTATTAAAGCAGCCCCGTGAACTTAAAACGCTGTTTCGCAGTGTTTATGAGAAGCGTTCCCTCTCACATATTGATTCACCGACATTACCGTACGGAGCGCACTACCTGTACGATCTCTACTCTTACTATCAAAATACGGAGATGGAACAAACATTTGAATTATGGATTGCAGAACGACATGCGGAACATGATATCTACCGTGATATTTATGCCGATATTGTTGAAGAGTTTGAAGCATTAAAGCTTCAGTACGGTTTTTTGAATTTTAATGATCTGCTGTTACAGATGCGACAACTTTGTTTAGAAAGTGATTTGGGCTATCAGGAGGTACTTGTCGATGAGTATCAGGACACAAACTTGCTTCAAGGCACCCTAATTGATGCCATGAAACCCAAGTCACTTTTTTGTGTGGGAGATTACGATCAGAGCATTTATGCTTTTAATGGTGCTGATATCTCTATTATTGGCTCATTTACATGTAAATTTAATGATGCGCGCATTCATACGTTACGTAAAAACTATCGTTCAACCGTACCGATCTTATCATTAGCCAATCAGGTCATTTCCCATAATGAACGTATTTATCCCAAAGAACTGGAAGTTACTCGTACCGAGCGTCCACATGAACCGACGCTAATTGTTTATGATGAATTATTTGATCAGTATCATGCCATTGCCATGCTGATTAAGCAGAGCGTGACACCGGTAGAGGAAATTGCGGTTATTTTTCGGAATAATGCATCTGCAGACGGTATAGAAGCGACACTGCGCGAACAGGCAATTGCATGCAGACGGCGCGGCGGTACCGGTTTTTTTGACTCTAAAGAGATCAAGGCAATTTTAGATATTTATACGTTGTTGGTCAATGAGAATGATATGATGGCATTTATTCATCTTTTTGAGTATGCCAAAGGGGTTGGCAGTGCTATTGCCAAAGAGATTTTTATTGCCCTACAAAAGCTGGGAGAGGGTTCTTTTTTTCAAGGTTTTTTTCATCCTGACATTCGCATAGAAAATCCGTTCGAAAAGCGTCGATTAAATCATCAGTTGGGTCTTTTTGATGACTTTGCAGAATTGGGGAATCGTGGACGATTTGCTACACTGAATTTTGAGAAGCAGTTTTTTGACAATGCTGTTTTAAAACATCCCAAACTCAATCGGGATGGAGCAGAATTTCTATATCACATCTATTTATTGTACAAGGAGCTGAAAACACTCTCACGTCCTCAGGCGATCATTAAAAAAATTGCCGCATCATTAATTTATGGCGATATTGTTGACACCCTTTCAACCAAACGAGGACAGTTAAGTGACGGTAGTATTGATGAAACATTAAAATCGGAATCGACACAACGCATCCGACGTAAAGCACTGGTACTTTTGGAACTCTCCAAACCCTATGGTGAGCATGAACGTTTCTTAAATGCTATGGTGCTTGGTTCGCAAGACCTGACACAAGGTGAGGGGGTGCATCTGCTGAGTATTCATGCCTCAAAAGGTTTGGAGTACACAGAAGTATATGTTATTGATTTAATGGACGGCAGATTTCCCAACCGTAAATTAATGCAGCGAGGCGGTAGTATTGATGAGGAACGCCGCCTCTTCTATGTAGCGGTGACTCGGGCAAAAGACCGTCTCTTTTTGAGTTATGCCAAATATGATAAAATCAAAAAGAGTAATTTCGTGCCTTCGCAGTTTCTTTATGAAGCCTCATTAATCCCTAAAGATGCCCAATATACGACTTTAGTGGAACAATCAGAAGTACCAGAATCATAAAGTTACTTGTTGAGCACGGCATCGCCAATACTCCACATTGGCAGGAAAATACCTGTTGCTAGCAACAGTACCATTGCAGCAATAATAAAAAGCATAATCGGCTCAATAGCTTCTGAGAGCCCGTCAATAATGCGATCAAACTTCATTTTAAAGTATTCTGCAACCTTATCGAGCATGGCATCGAGTTGACCACTGGCTTCTCCGGCACGTACCATCTGAACAATCATATTTTCAAAAAGTTCGGTATCGGCCAGACCGTTATGC
>JALUJE010000206.1 GCA_027057185.1 Helicobacteraceae bacterium
CTTCTACTCCAATATGTTCTAAAAACGCTTTCATAAAACGCTTAGGAAGCGGCAAAGCGGTAGAAAGCAGCTTATTCGTATTTAAAAATACATGTAATGCTTTATGCGGCAAAAAATCAATACCGATCTCCCCTTTGTTCCAGTACAGCGATGCACTAAGTACTGCCGGACCGCTAATGCCTTTATGCGTAAAGAGCATCTCTTCTTCGAGAGTTTTACTGCCGACAGTAATGACAACATTGCAGCTAATACCGCTTAGCGACTTCATCCAGAACTGCTCCGTCTGCAAGGTCAACCCTACCAATGCCGGTGTAAAAGGAGCTGTCCTAAGCTGCAGGTTCTGAGCCAGATGCAAGCCGATGGCACTTGCACCGATACTACGGTAACTCTCGCCACCGGTGGCAATTACAAGTGTCCGAGCATAAAACTCCCCTCGGTTCGTCATCACCAAATATCCTCCCGATACCACCGAAACCGACGCTATTGTGGTCTCATAAAAAAATTTGACACCCTGCGCACGTTGAAGTAGCAGCGACACGATCTCTTCGGCACCGTATCGACAAAAATAATAACGAGATTTACGCAGCTCTAAGGCTATGGCATGCGCCTGCAACAGTGCCAGTAGATCCTCGTTACCAAATTGTTGGAACACGGTGGTAACAAATTCAGAGTCTGCTAAAAAATTCTCAGAAGTTACCCTCACATTGGTCACATTGCACTTACCGCCGCCGGAAATTCCAAGCTTTTTTCCTGCTTGGGCATTACCTTCAATCACACCAATACGCATATGGCTCTTCTCAGAGAGTTCGGCGGCACACATCAACCCACTGGCTCCGGCACCCAAGATTAACACGTCACATGTAGTTTTCATAAGCGCAAGCATATCGCATACGCTATAATGTCATGATTAAAACAAGGAATAAGATGAGCAAAACAGTACATATTGTCTCATTGGGATGTACCAAAAATCTGGTCGACACCGAAGTCATGATGGGACGGCTCCAATACTATGATATGACCCAAGATGCCACTGATGCCGACGTCATTATTGTCAATACCTGCGGGTTTATTGATGCAGCAAAAGAGGAGTCGCTCAATACCGTACTCAGGCTGCACGAACAGCGCAAAGAGGCGTCGGTTCTGGTGATGGCAGGCTGTCTTTCGGAGCGCTACCAGAAGCAGCTGTCTGAGGAGCTTCCAGAAGTAGATATCTTTACGGGAGTAGGAGATTATGATAAGATTGATGAGCTGTTGGCACACAAACAGAGCCGCTTCAGTAAGGAGGTGTATCTCATTGACGGCGAAGAACGGGTCGTTACCGGCTCGACATACCACGCGTATATTAAACTCTCAGAAGGATGCAATCAGCAGTGCAGTTTTTGTGCTATTCCCTCGTTTAAAGGTGCGCTGAATTCTCGTCATCTTGAGTCCATTTCCCGTGAAGTCGAAGCTCTGGTCGCCAAAGGCTACTACGACTTTAGTTTTGTCTCGCAAGACTCCAGCTCCTACCTGCGGGATCAAAACGTTCATGATGGACTGATTCACCTTATCAAACGTATTGAGTGTATCGAAGGGGTCAAAAGTGCGCGGATTCTCTATCTGTACCCCTCAACCACAAGTCCAAAACTCATTCAAGCCATTGGTGCCTCTGCAATATTTCACAACTATTTTGATATGCCCATTCAGCACAGTGATCCAACCATGCTACGCATTATGAAACGAGGCATTGGTGCCAAGCAGACACTGACTCTGCTCAAACAGATGCGTGCCCTTCCCAACAGTTTTGTACGTACGAGCTTTATTGTCGGACACCCTCAAGAGAGTATGGCGATGTTTGAACAAATGTGCACTATTGCCGCCACGTTTGGCTTTGACCGTATCAATGTTTTTAGTTACTCCGATGAAGAAGACACCCCAGCCTATCTCATGACTCAGAAAGTCGATGCCGATACTATTGCTCAACGCGCCCAGACTCTGGGTGATGTTGCGGATGAAGTCACCCAAAAAAGTCTGCAATCGCTCGTAGGTAAGGAGACAGACCTTGTTATTGATGCTCCAAGCCAAGAGCATGAATACCTGCTCAGTGCCCGGGCACTGCACTGGGCACCGGAAATTGACGGTGAAATATATGTTAATGAACATGAGCTTGAAACACCGCTTGAATACGGCGTAATCTATCGCGCCCGCATTACCGATATTGCCGGAGATAAACTACTTGCCTGTGTCATTGCATCATGAAACGCTCACAGCACTTCATAACACAAAAAATCTGTTAGCCTTTTCTGGCGGCAGTGATTCAAGTGCACTGTTTCATCTATTACAACAGCAGGGTATTGCCTTTGACATTATTCATGTCAACTACCACACACGAGAACAAAGTAACATCGAAGCACATCATGCCCGCAGAATTGCTGCAACACATGATAAAAAATGCTTTATCAAAGATGTGAGCCTCACATCCTCAAACTTTGAACATCGTGCCCGCAATAAGCGTTATGCATTTTTTCACGAGATCATATGCCAACACGGTTACGAAACGCTCATTACCGCCCATCAGCTCAATGACCGTCTGGAGTGGTTTTTCATGCAGCTGTGTAAAGGCTCAGGGCTTTACGAACTGGTCGGCATGGAACAGATAGAGCAGCGTGAAGACTACATGCTGGTACGTCCACTGTTACATGTCACGTCTCATGCCATCATGCAGTACCTTGCAGAGCACAAGATTGAGTATTTTATTGATGAGAGCAACAGCGACGGACATTTTTTGCGCAATCATTTTCGAGAACACTACGCCACACCGATGCTACAGACCTACGCCGGCGGTATCGCCAAAAGTTTTACCCTGCTAGAAGAAGATATTGACACGTTGATTCACGATGCCGATATTTTTCATGTCAACCGGCTCAGCTACTTTACCTGTCCGGGCAATCGACGTTCAACAGTGATTGTTATTGATAAAATACTCAAAACGCGAGGCTGCGTCATGTCGGGTCACGAAAAAGATCTGTTGAAACACTCCAATACGCTTGTCGTTGCCAGAAAATTTGTTGTCGTTATCGCAGAATCCTACTGTTTTATTGCCCCTTACATCAAAACCGTTATGAGCAAAGCGTTTAAAGAACGCTGCCGTATACTCAACATTGAACCAAAACTTCGCGGGTATCTCTTTAGCGATACTGACAGCTTTGAGCGCGTCAAGTCACTCTTTGGGTAACGTTGCGTAAATTTTTAGCGTAAAACTCGAACGAATGACATTGCCTTCGCGCTCAAAACGGATAGGAAAGTTAATGTTGATAATCCAGTCACTTTTATTAATACTCTCTAAAAAAGCGTAAAAACTACTGGGAGAATCAATTTTTGAGGTCGCATTGACCTCATAGACGCTAAAGCCCTCTTCGTCTTCTGCGGGTAAGAGTTTCTGTAGCTGTAGACTCTCAAAATAGACACGGTTTATCTTAACAAAACGCTCCGCATCAAAAAGGTTGTCGTACGCAGCAATGGTATGCTTGTGTTGCGACTGTAATGCTTGTAATGTTTCTAGAATCTCATCATGCCACTGGTTATACTGTGCCTCATTCGCCTCATATTTTTTTATCTCCAACCGCTCAATGCGATAATTTTTTCCTTCCGGAATCAGGGCAAAAAAAGCAAACAGTAATACAAATATCAATAACACTACCGAAAGAATGAGCAGATAGATATTTTGTCGTGAAATACTCAATTTCATAATGCTTCCTCATCCAAATAGTTGGTAGAAACAAAACGATACCAACCGTTTTCTAACGGATAAAAGTCACTGTAAGTTTTATGAAAAATGGAGCGTAGCGGCGCTTGAAGTAAAAATTCATATACCTCTTTATTGGGCGTAATCCCGTAAAGAATAAGGGCATGCTTCTGCAGTACCGCTTTGGAGAGCGTGATACGTTCGGGAACCAGATCGAAAAGATTTTTAATGCTATCTTTTAACACCGTATTGGAAGTGGTAATTTTTTGAAAGTGTGCAGCACTTTTTTTAATAGTGCGAATCTCTTTTTGCATCATGACAATGCTCCTATTGGTATCGGCAATGCGCTGATTGATGGCTGTGACTTCCTGAGAAAATTGATGACTTTTATAAAGCAAAAACCCATATGTTGCAAACAAAATAACCAGTGTCATGGTAAAAAAGAAAAAGACCAGCTTTAACTCCGGCGTCACGATCTTTTTTGGGCGCGGCGTAATAAAACTATAGCGCATGCTGCACCTCTTCCATACTGAGCGTCAATAACTCATCGGCAATATTAACGTGACGAATGACTACCGTCAAAAAAAGCTCTTCTTCCAAATAGCGTTTTAAATCATCGCCTGAGTCATTGGCATCGGCAATATAGACACTCTCTATAAATTCACTGCGATAGGTTGCATCTTTGTAATAGTGTTCAAGGCGCTTTTGAATGATAAGAAAATGTTGGTAACTGATGCCAAAATCGTCCATGGAAGGGGCGATAACCTGCATGGCACCGGTATCACTTTCTAAAGAAAAATCCGGTGTCTCATCGGTAAAATCTTCGAGCTCGTGAATGGCATCGAGATCTTCAAGATCGGAGAGATCATCCAGAGCATCCAGCTCATCAATACTGATGCCATCGTCATCCTGCGGTTCCTCTTCCAGATCAAACACGACGTCTTCTTCCTCTTCTTTGTCATCAAATGCCGTGTCTGTAGTACCGCTGTCAACATGCTCAAATGAGCCAAATAGTAACGAAGAATGTTGAAAAATTGCCATTGCCAGATAGTCACCATATATCAATATATACAGCTGAGCCTTGGCATCTATTTTATCATTGTAAAGCCGTTCAAGCAGTGTAAATGGAGAAAAAATAAAATCCACTCCAAAACCTTGAAACGTCTTTTCAATTACGTTGAGTTCATGCTTTGAACTGTAGAGCATGTAATTGCCACGAATGCATAAAGTCTTCGAGAGTGAGACGTCGGCATATTTTTGTGCCTGATGGCGATGACATGTCGGAATGATCCCCTGATTTATTCCGTTATTCAATACACTAATGTAGTAAAACGGAGTTTCTGCAATTGCCTCTTGTACAAAATCGTACAGCTCCGAAGCAATTTGTGAGGACTCAAACTCTACGCGACTCATCGCCGAATTGCCGCCATGCTGAGTCACAATACTCACCTCAACTTTTTTTTTGAGAACAATAATAACGACATAAACTTTGGCATATAAGCGTTCAAACACTCTACTGAGTCTCATCGATCTCCTTACAAAGCGGATGCGCTTTGACATATTGTTCTAACTTGGTCGCATTGGCAAGCTTGGTATAAATCTGTGTACTCACCATTGAAGCATGCCCCAAAAGCTCACTGACATCGGCAATACGCGCACTATTGTTAAGCAGTACCGTAGCATACGAGTGGCGCAATTGATGCGGTGTTGCTTTAATACCAATCGTTTTAAACGATTTTGTTACGATATATCTTAAACTACTTATCCTTAATTTTTCACCATCTTTCTCAAAAAGATACGTAGAAGGTGTCTCGATTTTTTGATAATGCTCCAGTAACTGCTTCAAAGACGGTGGCAGCGGTACCTCACGCTCCCGTCTGCCTTTACCTTCAATGCGTACGACAGACGTCCCGATATTTTCCAGCCGCAGCGATGCCAGCTCCGAAATACGCAATCCTAACAGATAGAGGGTAAGGATCACACACTTATCCACTAATTCAAGAGATGCCACCGCCTGCATAATATGCTCATGCGCGATTGGTTTTGGCAGTGTTTGCGCCACTTTAATACTCTCGTCACCCTGAAGCGATACCGGTTCACCTACATCGTTTAAATACTCGCAAAAAGAGCGTAACGCACTGAGTTTTTTAGCAATGGTTTTAGACTGTTGTGATGCAATTTTCATACGGTACGCCATAATATTTAGCACTGTCTCACGAGCAAGAGTCTCCTGCTCAATCATTGTAAATGCTTCTTTAAAAACATCATCGTATGTTTTAACGGTTAATTCCGAGTACCCTCGAAATTGCTTAAGATAGTCAAAAAAATCGACCTTATAGCGCTCAAGTGACTTTTTCATACAGGGCTACAAATTTCTCGTAATAGTGCTTCGATCTCTCAACCAATGCGGCATCAATAACAACGGAAGGAGAGATCTTCACATACTCATCTATCATAATAATACACATCGTACGAATTTTAGCACGATCTGCTTCACTAATGCCTTCTCCCTCGGCAAGCTGTGAGATGCGCTTCATATACGCTTTTGCCTGCCGATTATAATTGACAAACTTCATAGCCACCTGACTCTGTGTCATAATAGTAGCTGCCATACGGTTGTACGAGTTAAGTTCAAAGGCTTGCGTTGCTAGAATTTGTGCCTTGTCGTAGTCACCTATGGCAAAATGAAATTTTGCCTCAAGAGAGCGCTCATATGATGGATTTAACATAAAGTAGAGTGCCATAACAGCAATTAAAAATGCACTGATTCCAAGCCAAAGCGCACTAAATCGCATGTCGCATCAACCCCTCTTCAATCTGTTGCGATGCCTCTTCAAAACTTAAAGCATCAATCTCAATGGGTTCGGAGACAAAAAACTCCAATGTTCCAAACATTTTGGGAATTACAAATTTATCCCAGCTCTGTAACTGTCGATATCTACTTGGAACACAATGAAAAAAGACGATGGGTACTCGCATCTTCTGTGCCAGCAGCACAATACCATCAGATGCTTTATGTCGTGGTCCGCGCGGCCCATCGGGTGTAATGCCGATGTCATAACCCTCCTTAATAGAACGCAAGGCACGAAACAGCAGTTTTGTAGGATGCTTTCTTTCAGAAAAGATCGGTTCAAAACCGAAAAAAGCAACTGTTTTTGCCAACAATTGCCCGTCAAAATGATTACTAATCATCACTTTGCCATGGGGATGGTTACGTACTTTGGGATAAAGCAGCGGCTGCATCAGCAGATCACCGTGCCAAAAGGCAAAAATAATAGGCTCTTCCGGAAGATTTTCAGGTAAATGAAAAATCTTTTTATTGGTCGCGTATATCAGTCGCATATATCCACTCGCCAACCCAGGGAGAATCGCCATAGCAATCCGGCGAAGTAGCATTTTTTTAAGCGACAACAATCTCTCCTATCTGTGAGAGTCGTGCGCTTTGCGTAATCTCTACCTCTGCAAAGGTTCCGAGCAACGCGTCGCTGCCTTGCACACGGATGGCAAGATTATTGTCGCTACGTCCGGCAATGTAGCCGTCTTGACGCAGCTCCTCAAAGTAAACACGGTACCGTCGTCCGACATAGTGCCGGCTCTTTTCGTCTAAAATGGCGTCCTGTATCGCTTGAAGGTGGCTAAGACGTTCCGATGCCACTGCACTCTCTACGACGTCCGTATAATGTTCGGCTTCTGTATGCGGACGCGGGGAGTACTTAAAACTAAAAATCTGATCGAACTTGACCTGCTCCACTACCTCCATGGTATCTTGAAAGTCTACATCGCGCTCACCCGGAAAAGCAACGATAATATCGGTACTGATAAAGGTCTCTGGAGCCAAAGCGCGCAATCGAGCCACTCGATCTAAAAACCACTCTTTACTGTAACCCCGTTTCATCTGCTGCAATATTGCCGTTGAACCACTTTGAAGCGGAATGTGCATACTATTGCAAATCTTGGGATTGGTCGCAAACTCTTCAATAAATGCATCATCCATATGCAACGGATGTGGCGACGTAAAGCGGATGCGCTCCAACCCTTCAATGGCACTCACCTCGCGAAGCAGCTGCGTAAAATTCATCTTCTTATGATTACCGCTAAAGCGTCGACCGTAATTATTGACATTCTGCCCCAGCAGAAAAATTTCACGGGCTCCGCGTTCTACACTGCGACGCGCCTCATCTACAATGAGATTCGAGGGTATTGATATCTCCTCACCACGCGTATGCGGCACAATACAGAATGTACACTGTTTATCGCAACCGATGGAGATATTAATGAACGATTTATACGGACTGGAACGAAACTCTTTAAAGGCAAATTCAGACTCATCATAATTTATTTGCGTCTCTACGGCTTTGTTCCGATGCAGTACCTCGGTGATTTTTGAGACATTTCGCGCACCCAAGACAAAATTGACATACGGAGCCCGCTTAATAATTTCTTCACCGAGATGCGATGCCGTACACCCTGTGACACCGATTTTTGCCGAGGGTTTTTTCAGCTTATTAAAGACACCCAGCTCAGAAAAAAGTTTGTGTACCGGTTTTTCACGAACAGAACAGGTATTGATGACAATAAGATCGGCCTCATTCGCCCGAGTGGTAAGTTCATAATTTTCTTTCTGATTCAATTCGGCAATCATATGCTCCGAATCACGAACATTCATAGCACACCCAAGCGTCTCAATAAATAGTTTTTTTGCCATCAATGTCTCTATTTAATAATATGTACTTCATACATGTACTCATTCTCCAGAAGACCGTACTTTACCTCACGCATGTAAAAGCTTTTTCCACTGCTTTCAATATGATCTTGTAGCGCCAGCAGATCTTTATGGGAGTTGTCACGATCAAAATAGAAGATTGCCAGTTCTTCTTTGCTAATGGCGTCTTCAATCTTTTTTAAATCAATTTTCTTAGGTTTCTCTTTCTCTTCCGTACGTGCTATTTTCAACTC
>JALUJE010000207.1 GCA_027057185.1 Helicobacteraceae bacterium
CTCTTTGATAATGATGGGGTACTGGTCGAAACAGAGATGTGGTACTATCGTGCCAGTGCCGAAGTACTTCAGAAGATGGGCATCGAGATGGATGAGACATGTTATAAAGAGATTATGGTTGAGGGATTAAGCAGTTTTATTTTAGCCGAACGTGCCGGATTTGATGCCATGACCGTAGCAAAGGCTCGCGATCGCCGTGACACACTGTATCAACATTATTTAGAGCATGAAAATCTTGATATTTCCGGGGTTAAAGAGGTGTTGCAAGCCCTTAGTCGTACCTATCGTATGGGTATTGTTACGACATCGCGTCGGGTTGACTTTGAACTTATCCACCAGAAGCGTGGTCTGGTTGAATACATGGAATTTGTGCTTTGTGTGGAAGACTATGATCGTGCCAAACCGCATCCTGACCCCTACTTGAAAGGGTTGGAATATTTTCAGGCTCTTCCCAAAGAGGCGATTGTCGTAGAAGACTCAGAACGGGGACTGCGTGCTGCCGTAGCTGCCGGTATTGACACGGTTATTGTACATAGCAAGTTCACGCAATCACATGATTTTTCCAAAGCGACGCATCATATTGAAACATTAGAAGAACTTGAAAAGTTACTGGCTATTTAAATTACATGTAATTTATTATTTTGCTATAATATACAAAATAGATGAAGGCAGACAATGAAGCAGCAAGAACAGCATGCCCCCACTGTGGAATATGCAGGTTTTATCGTCAGGTGGGTAGCATTTACCGTAGATAATGCACTGTTTGCATTGGTTACCATTGTGTTGTTATTTCCGTTTCCCAATTTTGAGGATGCATTGCCTGTGGGGATTTACCGAACAGTGATTACTGTGCTTATTGTTGCGGCAACGATTGCCATGTGGGTCAGATATGACGGGGCGACCCCGGGTAAAAAACTCATGAATATCAAAGTGGTTGATGCCGATACCCTACAGGGTATTGATGTTAAAACGGGTATGAAGCGTTATGTGGGCTATATTATGTCGAGTGTGATGTTGCTCATTGGCTTTGTCATGGTTCTGTTCTCTGAAAAACATCAGGCGTTTCATGACAAGTTTGCCAACACTCTGGTGGTGTATACTTAGTTAAACGTACTAGTTTTTTGCGGCGTGAGAGATCTTTTCAAGCGTTGATTTTGGTTTGTTGACCTGTTTATACTGCTGACTCTTTTTGATGGGAGTAACAAACGCCAACAGAACAAAAATAAAGGCAAAAACAATACTGCTTAAAATGGTAAGAATCAGTTTGAGTTTGTAGTCTCGCACAGGTTCTCCTCGCTTTTTCTTCTCTATTTATACACTTTTAACCTTTAAGACTTTATGATAGTTGTGATGAAAAAACTTTGCATAATATTTTTAGTGGGATTTTGCAGTTTCGTATATGCTGAACCGATACTGGGCATTGTTACTGGTGTGTATGCCAACAATCAGATAGCGTTTAATATTCACGGGCAGGCATTTACATGTAAAAATTATGGTATTGTTACACTCGATGAGATCACGGATCTGGAAAAGAAATGCCAACAGCGTCTGAAGATATTTCAGCGTCGTTATCCATACAACCGCTATTTCTCACAAACGCATTTGAAACGGTATCAGCAGTATCATCTTGACATCGTGGGCAATCAGCAGTGTATTGTACATGTACAAGGAAGAAAAAGCCTAGCCGAACTGCTGCTCGAAGCAGGATTGGCTGTTGTCAAGCAACCCACTCAGGCGACGATAACAGGCTATAACTATCGGCGGGCAGCACGCCGTGCCAAACGTTTAAAGAGCGGGATGTACTCCGACGCCGTATTGCGTAATTGTGTGCATCTACTCGAATAAGAAGCAGCGTACTTACGTCTCCTCATTGTGAGTGAGATAGATCCAATACTCTTGATGGGTATAACCGCGATTGAGAAAATAGATTTGTAAAATGGCAACTCGGTAGAGGGTGATGAACATTTTAACATACGGTATAAACAAGGAGAGTTTGACAAACAGGGATTGCTCCCTCTCACCTTTAGAGCGCATCATCTGCTCCAGACCGATATTTTTGCTTAAATAGAGACCAAAAAGAATGGAAAATACAAAGTTGACAATCAATCCAAAAATAATATAAGCCGCTAAGTCCTGTTCAAACATACCTGCAATCATCACAATTACTTTACGTTGTCAATAGCATCTTGTAGAATTTTGGTTGCAGTGGCTTTGTTTTGAAATTCTTTAACTTTGACCCACTTGTTTGGCTCTAACATTTTGTAGGTCTCAAAAAAGTTTTTGATTTTTGCCAGCGTATGGGCGGGCACATCGTCAAGGTCATTAATCTCATCAAAGGTTGGATCGATTTTTGAGGTTGGTACGGCTAAAAGCTTTTCGTCAATGCCGCTCTCATCTTCCATAATGAGTACCCCGACCAGACGGCAGTTTACAACGCTACCCGCCTGCATGGGGTACTCGGTTAAGATCATAATATCGGCCGGATCACCATCTTGAGAGAGCGTCTGGTTCACAAAACCGTAGTTGGCGGGGTAATACATGGCTGAATGCATGACGCGGTCAAGTACTAAGGCACCGCTCTCTTTTTCTACTTCATATTTAATGTTGGAACCGCAAGGAATTTCTATAATTGCCTTGATTTTGTCAGGATTTTCTCCATAATCGATTTTGTCTAAGT
This sequence comes from Helicobacteraceae bacterium, assembly GCA_027057185.1. GTDB lineage: Bacteria > Campylobacterota > Campylobacteria > Campylobacterales > Sulfurimonadaceae > QNZR01. The sequence goes on from JALUJE010000207.1 coordinate 2,678, forward strand.
TCATGTGTGTAT
>JALUJE010000208.1:0-4430 GCA_027057185.1 Helicobacteraceae bacterium
CACTTTAATAAAATAGTCATACGTTCAAATGACGATTTGGAAGGCAACTGGCTTTACCTAGATGATTATCAGGTGGCGCAGGAGTATAACTATGCTGAATTCTAAAAAAAATAAAATTGTATTGGTGGTTTCAGCCACCATTTTATTATCACTGTTTTTATATGCGTTTTTACGGGATACCGCTGAACTTATTCCTCTTCAGAAGGCACAAGAACTGCTGAAAGAAAAAGAGGTGCATAAGGTAACAGCATCGGAGAGTTACGTCTATTTGCAAACTGACAAAGAGCTCTACAAACTGGCTGCTTCTCAGGTGAATCCCAAAATGTTTTCAGATATTAAAGTCAATGGTGGCACCAGTAGCAGTATGATGTTAAATATCTTATATCTTTCGCTCGTTTTAATAACGCTTTCTATTGTCTTTCGACAATGGCAAAAAGGAGCAGAACGTATTGCTCACGGTGAATCCGGTAGCAATACACGTGCCTATCTTCCCGAGAATCAGACACAAGAGATTGTTCCGGTGATGTCAGACGTGAGCTTCTCCGATATCGGTGGTATCAGTGATGTTAAGATTGAGCTTGAAGAGATCATTGATTTTTTAAAAAATCCGGTAAAGTATAAAAACTACGGAGTCTATTTGCCACGTGGTGTTCTATTAGTCGGGCCTCCGGGTGTTGGAAAGACCATGATTGCCAAAGCGGTTGCGGCGGAGGCGGCGGTGCCGTTTTATTATCAAAGCGGCGCTTCGTTTGTACAAATTTATGTGGGTATGGGAGCTAAGCGTGTGCATGATCTCTTTAACGAAGCGAAAAAAAATGCTCCCTCCATTATTTTTATTGATGAAATAGATGCGGTAGGAAAAAAACGTGAAGGAAGCCGTAATGACGAGCGTGAAGCAACGTTAAATCAGCTTTTGACCGAAATGGATGGCTTCGAAGACTCTAGCGGAGTTATTGTGCTTGCCGCTACCAACAAAATAGATGTGTTAGACAGTGCATTGTTGCGTTCGGGACGTTTTGACCGTCGAATTTTTGTTGACTTGCCGACACCGAGTGAACGAGAGTCGATTTTGCTGAAATATTTAAAAAATATTCCGCACAATGTCGATGCTGCACAGATTGCTAAAATGACCATGGGTTTTAACGGTGCCTCGTTAGCGGCACTGGTCAACGAAGCGGCACTGCTTTCGATGCGACAGCACGATTTACATGTAACCGATGAACACTTTAACCAGGTAAAAGATAAAGTACTTTTAGGCAAAAAACGCATACCGGTTTTAACACCGGAACAGCGTCAGTATCGTGCACGTTATCAAGCTTCCAAAGGATTTGTCGCAACATGGTATGATATTGCCTTTGATAAAGTATTACTCAGCAGCGCTGCCATTAAGCCGCCTGTAGATGCACCGATGTTGCAACATGAAATGGTAGCGCATATTAAGATGTTGCTTGCGGGAATGGCGGCATGTAATATTCATTTTCATGAGCATGATAGTAGTGCTGAAGCAGATATTAGCGAAGCAAAGCGCTTGGTGTCACGCATGATTGAAAACTATGCTATGGGCGAGACCATTATGGGGAATGAGCATGACTGCAGTCAGTTGATTGAAACTCTGTATGCGGAGACGGTCGTACTGTTACGAAAACACAAAATGTGTATTGAAAAAGTCGAGAGCGTTTTGATACAGTATGAGAGTATCTCCAAAGCCTTGTTAAAAGAGATCATCAATGAGGTTCTATAGTGGTTTTTCTCTGGTAGAAGACCGACAGTTTTTTCAGGAATATCTGATCAATTCATCTTATTGTGTCGGTGGTTTTAGTTACGGTGCTATCAAGGCATTTGAGTATGTATTGCACACCGACAGGCGTATCGACAGACTGCAACTCTTTTCTCCCGCATTTTTTCAAAATCGTGATGCCCGTTTCAAGCGGTTACAGCTTTTGGGGTTTACTCAAGATGCCGAGAATTACATTCGTCAATTTACTTTAAACTGTTGTGCTCCGTTTAAGTGTAAAAATATTACAATAAAAACCGGTTCTTACAACCAGTTACAGGAGCTGCTTGAATATGTATGGAAGCGTGATGCTCTAGAGCAGCTGCGCAGTCGTGGTGTTATTCTGGAAGTTTACCTGGGAAGTGAGGATGCCATTATTGATGTTGCGGCAGTAAAGGACTTTTTTCAGCCCTTTAGTACGATATATTTCATTAATGGTGCCAGTCATTTATTACAAAAAGAGGAATCCGTGTGAAAATATTTATGGTGATATTGTTAGTCATGGGGTCATTGGTGTCTGCTAAAGATTATACGAAAGATGCGGAGGCTATGGAGTTTATACAGAAGATGCATGAAGAGCATGATTTTAAATTAGCCTATTTGAACAAACTTTTCTCTTCGGTAACACTGCAGGAGACACCTTTGGCAATTGTTACGGGAAGTGCTATTAAAAATCCTACGCCAAGTGTCAAAAATGATTATCCGTTGCACGGGGCATGGGATCGTTATGTGCACTACAAAGTGACGCCAAAGCGCATTCGTCAGGGGCGCTCTTTTATAAAAAAATACCGAACCACTTTTAAGAAAGTTGAACAAAAATATGGGGTACCCGCAGAGTATATTGCTGCTATTATTGGAATAGAAAGTGTTTATGGGATTAATGTGGGAAAACATCCGGTGTTTGACACTTTAACGACATTAGCTTTTGAACCCAATCGTCGTAATGCTTTTTTTCAACGTGAGTTGGAAAAATTTATTTTACTCTCATATCGTCAGAAGTTTAATCCGAAAAATGTCATGGGTTCGTATACCGGTGCGATTGGATTGGGACAGTTTATGCCGAGCAACTACGAGGCGTACGGTATTGATTATAACAGAGACGGTAAAATTAGCTTACAACATCCTCAAGATGCCATTGCCAGTATTGCCAATTATCTTAAGAGAAACGGCTGGAGGGGTGGAGAAGAGGTGGCTACCCGTGTGGCGTATGAGGGGAATCGCTTTAAAACGTACAAGACAGGGTATGACCGAACCTATCATCGTTCCGATTTAATCGGTATTAAACCAAAGTATGGAAAATGGAATTATAACGATAAAGTACGACTCATCAAGCTTGACCGTGCCAATTACGATGAACTGTGGTATGCGGCTAAAAATTTTTATGTCATTACACGATATAATCATAGTGCTTACTATGCCATGTCAGTACATCAGCTGGCAAAAAAAATCAAAAAAGGGTCGTAATTGAGCAAGATTAAAATTGGGGTTATTACTGCATCAGATCGTGCCAGTAAAGGCATTTATGAAGATATTTCCGGTGTTGCCATTCAAGATACCATGAAAGCCTACTTGAAGAGTGAGTTTACGATTGTCTACCGTTGTATTCCTGACGATCAGGAAGTCTTAGAGTCAACCATAAAAATGCTTTGTGATGAGGAAAAGTGCTCTTTAGTGGTTACTACTGGGGGAACTGGACCTGCACCACGTGATGTAACACCTGAGGCAACGGAAGCCGTGTGTGACAAAATGCTGCCGGGATTTGGTGAATTAATGCGACAGGTAAGTTTGCAATATGTTCCTACTGCAATTTTGTCACGTCAAAGTGCGGGAATTCGGGGTAAATCGCTTATTATTAATTTGCCGGGAAAACCTAAATCCATTCGAGAATGTCTCGATGCCGTCTTTCCTGCCGTGCCTTACTGTATTGACCTGATTGAAGGGCCTTACTTGGAGTGTCATGAAGAGGTTATTAGCGTATTTCGACCAAAACAACAGTGATAGCGTAGTATTAGATAAAGGTAATATCAGCACCTTTCCTATCAAATCCAAGTGCTTCTTTATCGTGACTGCATCCCGTTGCAATCGCGACAAGTTGGGATGGCGTAATAATTTGTAGATCAATCTCACGTCCCACGGCTTTTTCACATTTTGTAATATCGCTGTTGAACATTTTTAATGCTTCTGGAGCGTTTACTACGAGCAGATCAGCATTGTTGTCTATAGCATCCAATAATATACTTCCTGCTTTTTTATAGGCAATATCGGGAGCATTGGCAACAATACCTGTGCCGCATGCTTTCTCTGATGTATCAAATGGTACAAAGACACCGCCTACAGAGGCAATGAGCGATTGTGCCTTTTTACATGTAAATGCATTGCCAGAGGGACCAAAATAAAAAGCAATGTTAAATTGGCTAAAAGGATGTTGCAAATCTTCTAATATCTTTTCAAAACTAATATGACGTTCAATAAAATCAAGTTCATTATCTTCTTCAATGATCCCTGGCATAATGCCGTAATGCTCAATCAGCAGTAGGGTGGCAGGGCCGAAAGGTTCCTCTTTATTGTCGCTGCAAAAGTGTTCTGCCATTTTGTCAAGAAGTGCCTTAATGGGTTGCATCTGCTCCTTGTTAATAAAACGCCGATTTTCTAGCAT
>JALUJE010000208.1:4440-6456 GCA_027057185.1 Helicobacteraceae bacterium
GTAATATCATGATTGGGATAACTGTTATTTTCATATTCGTAGAGCCAAAGACCGTTTTGTTTATTGGCAATAATATCTAAAATGGCATCTTCATATTCATTCTCTTCACGTCGTAATAAGCGTAGTGCCAGTAAAAAGAGGGCATCACCGTAATAGTCTTGATTGTATTGCAAGGTTTCGGAAGCATAGTAGGTATGGTAGAGTGTTCGGTAATATTTTAAATCGTCGTCGTTACAATAAGGTGCCAAAAGGGCATATTTTTCCATAAAATCATGATCATCAAAACGTAGGTCTTTGTAAGCCCTGAAGATAGAGGCCGGCTCTAATGTTAGTTGGGTTCCAAAGATAGAGACAAGTTCTTTGATTTTCAGGCGGGCGTCTACCAGTTTGGCATTGACCCGTACGAGCGTTTTTTGCTTGGGATACTCAAATGATGCATCACGCTCCTGAATGATTTTTAAAAGGTCTTTTAATGTCTGTTTGTCATCAAGTTTACATGTAAATTGTCTGTAGTGGGGCAGATAATCCGTTTTGGCATCAAAGAAAAAGAGTTGAACATGAAGATTATGGTTCATTGTAAAGTTTCCGGATCGAGGATTTATTATTGCTATATATTATACAAAAAATTCAACCTTTCGCATGAAAAACGAAGTGAATGTTTTGAACTTTAGAAGAGAGTTCTATCTTGTTTCACATCGTAACATTAAATGTAGAATAGCCATGCATGATATTGAATTTTAACCTATTGAAACATTACCGTTTACCTACTTCTTTAAGATAATGAAACATTGCAATCTCTCCAAAAAATGGACCGAAAATATTGAAGACCGGTATAAAGTTAAACAGTGCCGTTGTAAAACTGATGATCCAGACGGCGAGAGTATGCTCTTTAAGTTTTTCCGGATCCACCTTTTCAAAAAGTACGGATGCCGCATCATATTGGAAGGTGTCTTTAATGAGCCACATCCACAATATAATAAGTACTATCAGGTTGAGAATTGGTATAAACAGTATGGGAAACGCTACAATGGAGACGACAATAAATAATGCACTGTCTTTTAATGTATACCCAATGGAGCGAAACGTGTGATCTTTGAGTGGCGTATCATGAGGAAAACAGCGTGATTCAATAGAATTGAGCAGTGTTTTACTAAAAAGGCTGACGACAAAAACCATGCTGACGACAATAGCACTGTAAATAAAGTAAAATCCAATAAGATAACCAATGGTATTTTCTACGGTTTCAAAAGGTAACCATGTCAGGAGTTGTAGAAATTGGTTGTAGATGTAATCACCTTTAAAAAACCAGATAACTGCCCAAAAAACAGCACTTCCCATGGCAGTCAGTACTGAAAAAGCAGTATATTTTTCTTGAGAAATATGGCGTAACATCAAGTTACCGAAAAAAGCAAAGATGAGTGCAAATGTCAGTAGCACCAATTGAAGCCATAAAAATGACGAGAGCATCCATGCGCCGTTGGAACGTACCATGGAAAATGGTACCCACTCCAAGATGTGAGCACCAAGAGAGACAATACCTTCCCAAAAAAACAATCCAATACCTATCCATACTGCGGTAACGATTAAACCACTTACAAGTGCCAGTCTCATGGTATGCCACGTTAAAATTTCTTTGAGCGCAAACATGAGTGCATGCGTAATTGCTTTCATCATATCTCCTTTATGTCTGTTTTAAAACCACCCGTTTAGTAACGAGTCGTAATGCAATTTCAAGTAAAAATGCAAGTACAAACCCTCCGGCAATAAAGTAGCCAACATGAGGAATGTGTTTGCTAGTATAGGATAAAGCCAGCACAATGGCAATACCGATAGTAAGAATTGCCAAGATTACCAAAGTTTTTGATGCACCGCTTTGCTTGATTTTAAGCAGGTGTCCAATATGAACAAGAGCATGAATAAAAAGTATAGAAATAGAACCGATGGCGGCAATCTCGGTCAAATTGAAAAAGAGGACAAAAGCAATAAGTATGATGGTACTGACGATAAGTCCTTCAC
>JALUJE010000208.1:6466-8639 GCA_027057185.1 Helicobacteraceae bacterium
CTGTGCCAGACATTCCGTTCATATACTTTTGGCAGTTCCCCGTTTTTTGCCATGGTATAGGTTACATTGGTGACCGCGTAGAGGTTGGCGTTTATGGAAGATGCCGTAGAGATGAGGGCAGCAATGGCCATGATGGTGAATCCAATTTCACCAAAAGCCGGTTTGGCAGCTTCTGCAAGGGCGTAGTCCTGCGCTTTAATAATTTCAGGTAGTGTCAAGTTTCCAAAAACCGCAAATGTTACTGCCACATAAAGCAACATGACAAAACCAATGGCGATCACCATAGATTTAAGCATGGTGCTTTGTGGATTCTTCATATCTTCTGCCGTATTGGTAATAACACGAAACCCTTCATAGGCAAAAAAAGTCAGGGCAATTGAAGAGAAGATGTTCATGATTGGTGGTGCATCTTTAATGGAGAGTAGTTCGGGCTGAATATAAAATGAAACCACCACCGTAAACACAATAATAATGGTCAGTTTAATGATGACAATAATATTTTCACTTCGTGCGATTAAAGAGCTACCGGCGAGATTGATGAGTGCAAAAAGTACTAAAACACCTACCGCATATATATTAGCAATTAGGGAGCTGTGCATCCCGGTCATTGCAGCGAGGTAGGTACCAAAAGTTTTCGCGACCATCGCAATGGCAACCATAGCAGAGAGGTAGAAGAGTACGGAGATAGAACCTGAAAATACCCCTTCTCCATAGCATTGAACCAAATATTCTACAATACCGCCGCGACTGGGATAAATACTTGATAGCTTTGCCAGTGAATACCCGCTTAAGAGTGCAATGACGCCTCCCATCAGAAAAGAGATCCATACCAAATTTCCGGCAATGGCACCGGCCTCTCCTAGCAACACAAAAATACCGGCACCCACCATGGATCCAATGCCTAAAAATACGGCACTCCACAATCCGAATGCTTTATGATCCTGTTTCATATCTTCACCTTACGTTACATGTAATAAAAAAATAGTATGAATATAGCCACAAAAGTAGCATTATTTGTATGATACATCAATAATAATTTTATTTGTGTTAGTTAACTAGCAGAAATGAATGCTTTGTTTGTTTTATAGTATGAAGTAATAGTAGTCTTGAGAGACTGAAGGGAGGTGTATTATGTTAAATGTTATTTTAAGTGAACTGGTTTACTATACAATAATTGTCTCGTGTAATGCTAAGGAGTGAGGATGTCCTATAAAAAGATTATAAAAGAGAAAATAGAGGCACTTTCGGAAGAAGAGGAATTGGAGAATGCGCTTTTGCAGATACTTCAAGAGGTATATAACGTGGCTGTAAAGGAGAGTGAGAGAACGGGGCAGTCTATTGAAAGCATCACGTATGAAGTACTTGAAGGGGTAGATGAAGCGCTCCGTGAACGTGAACTGGCATTTGAAAGTATCTTAAAAAGCATTGTTGAACGTATGACTGGTATTGTTTATGCTAATGCAGAGCATAATATTCAAAAAAATCGGTACATACTTTTTTTGGCAACTGAAAATTTCAACGACGCTGTAGAGAGGCAACAGCATCATCTTATAGACACATTAAATACATGTAAACTCTATGCCCGTGAGAATGCCTTGCACTCTATAATAGACCGTTTACGCGATGTTGAGCAACGGGTAATGCAGTGGATTGAATTGTTAGATAATCCTATTCAAGGAGGGCACAATAACGACAAAAAACGCATATATAAAAGTTAATCATAAAAGGACTATAATATATTGATTGTAGTTATAGGTAAAAGGACAATAGATGCACGATAATATGATTAATGACACGTATAATAGATTAAAAAACTTACCGCTGTTTCATTCACTTGAAGAAGGTGCGTTAAAAGCAATTTTGCAAGAGTGTTGTCCTGTATATTGGAGTAAAAGTGAAACGATCAATAGTGACATTGGCGGTCAATATGTTCATATTATCGTATCGGGACGGTTGAAATTAACACAGATAGATCCGCAAACCGGAAGGAGTGTGGCACTTTTTATATTGCATACGGGTGATATCTTTGATCTTTTTTCATTGCTTGATGGTAAAGAACATGTCGTCTTTCCCGTGGCACTAGATGCTGTCGAAGCATTATCTATGCCTCTGGAGCGGGCCCGTGAATGGATATGTGAACATCCGGAATTCAATCAGGAATTTTTGCCTTATC
>JALUJE010000209.1 GCA_027057185.1 Helicobacteraceae bacterium
AGAAGCTGCAGTTGTAGTGTTGCCGCATAGGCTCCGGGTGAGAGTGATATCTGCAATATTTTTTTTTTTTTTTCTGCTAAGAGCTGAAAATCGTTGGCTTTACTTTTGAGAAACATGATGACATCGACATCTTCAGGATTGTCAAGCTGGGCGCCTTCTTGACGACCGATATTTAAAATGGCACTGACAAGCTGATCCATTTCATTAATCGTTTTATTGGTTGTGGTAATGGCGTCAATATACTCTTCGGTACTACGTTTTTTAATGAGGGTAACCTGATTTTTCAGTTTGATAACTGCCAGAGGCGTTTTGAGTTCATGCGCGGTTCCGATAAACAGCTCTTTTTGATATTTTACAAAGTTTTGAATACGATTGATCAGACGGTTGATGGTTTCGCCAAGGGGTTCAAACTCTTCGGGAAGCTCATCAACACGAATGGGACGGATAAGGTGCTCATTCATATTGGAGAGTTTACGACTCAGTGTGCGAATGGGTGCGGTGAGCATGGTGGAGAGCGTAATAGCATAAATGATAATTAAAATAAAACCGATGGCATTAATGAGAAAGATGGAGTTGAGTATTTTTTTAAACAGTTTTTTGGTAGGAGAAATGTCTTTGGTAATTTGAATGTAGGTATGTTCTTGGAAATTAAAAGGGTAAAAGAGCCGTAAATAGGTTCGATTGTTTTCAGTATGTTCTACAAAAAGCATACTTTGGTTGGTGTGTCGCTCCACAAGTTCTATGGAGACCCCTAACAGGATATCGGCATCGTTGCGCTTGGCATCATGAAGGGATTGGTATGTTGAAATATTTTGTGCCAGATTAATAAGCTCTTGATGTTTTTCATCGTATATAGAGCTTTGAATATAGAAAAAAAGGATAGAAGAAAAAATGGACAGCAGTGCCGCCGAAGCGACAATGAGTTGAATTAAAAAACGGTTTCTTATACTTCTTTGGGAAAACAAAAACGGTATCCGCGACGACGCACAGTCTCGATGGTAGTAATACTAAGAGGTTTGTCCATTTTTTGTCGAATTTGATTGATGGCAACTTCTATGACATTGGGCGTGACCAGTTCCGGTTCTTCCCAAATGGCATCAAGAAGCTGCTCTTTGGAGACAATCTGGTCACGATGACGTGCCAGATGCGTCAATACTTCAAACGGTTTACCTTTGAGCTCAATCTCTTTTTCTTTGTAGATGATTTTTTCTTCTTCGGGGTTAATCGTAAGATCCTCAATCTCGATAATATTACTACCGCCAAACCGCAGACGTGCTTCAATTCGCGCAATTAAAACATCAAAATCAAAGGGTTTACGGATATAATCATCCGCTCCTGCGCGAAGGGCTTCAATTTCACTTTCATTGTCGTCACGGGCAGAGAGTACTACCACAACTGTTTTGGGTGTTTTCGTTTTAATATCGGGAATAATATCGATCGCATTGCCATCAGGAAGCATCCAGTCAGTCAATACCAGGTCATAATTGCGAATGTCGAGATAGTATTCACCATCTTTGAGATTCTCAACAACATCACTTTGGTAACCGAACTCTTTAAGACCTTCAGCTAACATTTTATTTAATGTAATTTCATCTTCTATAATAAGAATACGCATTAACGTTCCTAAGGGGTAAATTTTGGCGAAATTGTAGCATAGTTTTAGAAATTTTTAAAGTATTTTTCAATTTTCTTTAAAAATTTCTTCAACTTCCTTTAAAATTTGATGGTGTTGCCAACGGATACCAAGGCGTTTGTTATAATGGTTGGTTTAGTGAACCGTAATATTGGGAAAGGTTTTGTGTAATACGGTTTCAAGATACCGGAGGGCTTCTTCAAGAAGCTCAAACTGCTGAGTTTTGAGTGTTGTTTCAATCAGGGTGATAATTTCGACATAATCAATGAAGTTTTGTGCATGATAGTCATACTCAATGCGGCAGTCTACAATGACCTGCTGTGCCGCAATGCGTTCAACTTCGAGTAAACCAATAATGGCATCAAATGTGAGTGCACTGATGGTAATGGTCATGCAACCCGAGTCTCTTCCCCTTTAATCAGACGGATCATATTGGGAATGTGTTTATAAAAGAGAATAAAAGCAATAAACAGTATCGGTGCATGAGCCATCTGCGGATGAACAACAAAGCTGGCAAGAACCAGCGCACTGAGCCCCAGTAGTGATGCCAGTGAGGAGATCTTTAGCATCTTGGCACTTAACGCCCATACTGCCAGACCAATGAGTGCCTCCAGAGGAAGTAGTAGGATGAAAACACCCATACCGGTTGCGATACCTTTGCCTCCTTCAAAACCCAGATAGGGGCTAAAACAGTGCCCTAATACAGCAAGAACGCCTATGCCCCACAATGTTGCTTCACTAACACCGACGAGTTGTGCCACTACTAGCAATACAACGCCTTTGAGTGCATCGAGTGCTAAAGTAGCCGCACCGAGTTTTTTGGCCAATAACGGATCTTTTTCTTTAATGACTCGCAGGACATTGGTGGCACCAATACTTTTTGAACCGCTCTGTTGTACATTGACACCGGCAAAATACTTTGCCAATAACAGTCCAAAGGGAATGCCGCCAACCAGATAGGCGGCAATAAAAAACTGGACATTGGTATTGAATAAAAAATCCATAAAAATCCTACATGTAAATCTACTGGTGCGATTTTACT
>JALUJE010000210.1 GCA_027057185.1 Helicobacteraceae bacterium
CCTGTAAGCTCTCTCCATGTTTGCTCAAATACCTTAATGCTTGTAGTCGTTCTTCATCTTCTATCTTCATACTCTGCTACAAGCATTTTTTGATCCAATTGTGAAATTTATTTTGCTTAACTACTTAAGTCATAAAACTCTATATGGATGGGTACAGCGTTATCAAACTGTTTCACAACCGCCTGTGAACGCACAACCCACAAAGCGTTAATATTGTCATTATTTTCAATCTGTTTTAGATAATAAGAACGTTTGTCCATCATACCGTTGACCATGTGAGCAGTTAGTCCGCTTCGCACAATTTCAGCGGTAAGCATAGCCCGCTTTTGAGCTCCTTTAATGCCAAACTCTCTAAAATTTACCGTGATAATAATGATCATTGCAATACAATAGCTTAAAAATAATCCCACTAAAATCATCATGACTTTTTGCCGTGTGCTCATACCAAGTACCTTGCCTTTTATTGAATAGTTCTAAAGTTATGTCACTATATCGACACTGTCCATATAATTTTAAATTATAAATGCACAAGCTTTTTTCTCCATGTTCATGGCAGTGTTGTGCGCTAATACAGAGTAGGTTTTAGCGTGGCTTTACTGGCTGACGCATCAAATAGAGATAACAGATGACACTCAAACCGGAACTCCCCAAAATCATTGCCATAACAACGATTTGGTATCGTACGGCAATAAGAGGATCGACTCCTGAAAGAATTTGTCCTGTCATCATACCCGGAAGGGAGACCAGTCCAACGGCCAAAAGGGCATTAATACGTGGAATAAGTGACGCTCTAAGTGCAATACCGCGTGCTTGTTCATAAGGATTTACATGTATTTCACTACTAAAACGTTCTGCTGCAAGTGAGACGGAGTTCATGGCATTGGCATAGATCATACCGGCTAGGGGAATAACATATTTTGGTTCATACAACGGATTGAGTTCTAGTACCCACTCAAGCACAACAAAAAGATTGATACTGCCACCCATGGCAATAGAGACAAAAATAATGCCGTAAGCACGAGCACTTTTAGGATCAATATTGCGTAACGTAATCAGACTCGAAACGGCAATCATCACCAATATGACACTCAACCCCAGTACTATGGAATCGTTCTCAAACAGATAAATAAGAACATATCCAATCAACAGCAACTGTACCATCATGCGTAGTGAAGCTACTGCTATTTCATACTTACTCCCTACCCATTTAAAATAGATATAGGCCACCGCAACAACCGGCAAGAAGATATAAGCAATATGTTCTAAAGGTATTAAATACATGTCCATATTTCCCCACTTCCGTACATCCATTAGTTTAGCACGATTTTACTTGATTTACATTGCTAATTGCTCTATAATCATGCGTCAGATTTTTTAAGGTAATTGATGCAAAAAGTTTTTATAGAACGCAAATTTCGCGGTTTGGTTCCTCTACCCGATACTCAAGATGCCAAATATATTTTTGGTAGAATCAAACAGGCTTATGCCAATCATGAGCCACTGGGTATTCACCTCCTGTTTCATAAACAACAACTTACCCGGCTACAGACATACCAAAAAGGTGGTGCCGTAGAAGAGCTGTTACATCTGGAACTTTATATTGCATTGGGAACGGTACTAGACTTCAATACTGATGATGCCATACAACTAAAAAACTCCATTGAACTCACAAACGATACGGCACATGCCAATTTCAATATTACCAAACGTGTCACACTCATCAATAAAAAACATCTGGGAAAAACGCACCAAAGTTATCTCTTTTGGGATATTGAAAACTTCTCCAACATTGCCTCAATTTTTGCCGATATTATTGAGCCGTACAATATTCCCGACCATCATATCTATCTTGCTGCCAACCCCGACTCACTCTACCTCAAAAAACGGGAATGGGAAGCCAACCTGTACGATTACGGTAAAACACTGCACTCATTTCAGTTTATCAAATGTGACCATGGGAAAGATGTCGCCGATAATATTTTGCTAGACAATTTCAAACGTCTCAATCTGCGTCACAGTAGTATTTACATGATGACATTCGACCGAGAGTTAAAAGCACGCTTTCAACAGGCATGCCACAAGAGCAATAACCTGTTTATTATGAAAGGGTAGTGGGAATTTACTATACTAAAAGGGATTTAACAAACATAACGACTTTTGTCAAAGCAACCGCAATCCCTACCATGGCCAAGGGTACCATAATAAAAAAAGCAATCACGGGAATAGCCAGTAAGTTATCATCACACCATTGAATCCAACGGTGTGGCTGTTCGGTCATTTGAGCATTCTGAGGGTGCATCGGTTTTACCTTTCATTACGATTGATTAACGCAGTATGCACTAAAACTATAAAGAGTTTGTTAACTCTAAAGTTTAAGCTTAAAGGGAATATCATACAAAAATGAGGGAGGTTATCGTATGCGTATATTTAACTTTCATATGGGAATACTACTACTGCTTGTGACAATACAGACTCATGCTATTAGCATAGAAGAGCGTCAGGTGCTTGCACAAAAGATCATGCCCATCATTACCAGCTTGTTACTTAGTAACTCCACTATCGCCCATACCGTCACTTCAGAACAGGAGGCTTCGGCCTTTTTATCTCGTGCTACATTTGGTGCCACACCACAAAGTATTGTACATCTTGTAACGTTAGGTAACTATGACCAATGGTTTCGCGAACAGTTTAATGCACCGGCATCGTATCATATTGACTGGGCAAAACAGCATCTTAAAGGTGTGAATAACATCGCCGATCTTAAAGACAGTCCTAAAGACTGGAAACGCTACAATGACACCTTAGGTTATATGCAGCGGGATGTCTGGTGGGATATTGTTGTCCATGGCCGTGACCAATTGCGCCAGCGGGTCGCATTTGCCCTAAGTGAAATTTTTGTTATCTCCAAAGAAAGCTCTTTTATTGCCACTGATGGGCGTATGTCCTATTATGACGTTTTGGTAAAAAATGCTTTAGGAAACTTTGAAACCCTGCTACAAGATGTTACCTACCACCCTTCCATGGGAAAATATCTCAGTTATCTCGGCAATGCCAAAGCTGATCCGATTACAGGAAGTCATCCCGATGAAAACTTTGCCAGAGAGGTCATGCAACTCTTTACCATTGGGCTCTATCAGCTCCGTATTGACGGAACTATCAAATATGACGGTGACGGAAAAGCTCTACCGACTTACAATCAGAACGATATTACAGAGATGGCAAAAGTCTTTACCGGGCTCACGGATGACAACGACTTCTTTTTTGTCGATGACGGAGGCTCTACTCACGCCACACGAACCCAACCGATGATTGGTGATGACACCCATCACGACACCTCTGCCAAACAGATTCTAGGTCATACCATTCCTGCCGGAGGTACGACAAAACAAGATGTCAATGCGGCACTACACATTCTGTTTACCCATGATAATACCGGTCCTTTCATTGCCAGACGACTCATTCAGCGTCTGGTCACCAGTAACCCCTCACCCGAATATATTCAACGCGTTGCCAAAATATTCAACCGAAATACTCAGGGTATTCGTGGCGACATGAAGTCTGTCATTACCGCCATACTACTTGATAACGAGGCACTTCACGGCGCGACCACACGGCCTCTCACATTTGGAAAATTTCGTGAACCACTACTCTATTTCAGTCATCTTTTCAGAGCCTTTGGAGCACAAAACTCCATCAATACACTCTATCAGGGAGCAACCCCTCTGTACCAATACCCCTCTTTTAACTTTCACGGAAACGACTATACCCAACAAGAAGCCCCCCTAGAAGCATTAACGGTATTTAACTACTTTACTCCTGATGATGCACCGTTTTCACTGAAAAACGCTTCTCTGGTTGCGCCCGAACTCGAACTCTACGGAACACAAGGCATTCATCAGGTCGTTATGGGACTTATAAATCAGGACGGCTTTATTTATGATACCTACAATCTTACAGCAGACTTACAACTAGAAACTGAAAAACACTTCCTTGAAAACAGAGAGTATGATGCACTTTTAGAGCATTTAAACACACTGCTTTTAGGCGGTTTTATGAGTAATATTACCAAAAGTGCCATCAAAACCTATATACAGGATCATGCCGGTTTGGATAACGATACTTTAGCCCGATACGTCATCTCTTTGGTAATGACGTCACCCGATTATGCATTGCAACGATAAAAGGAGCAAACCATGAGACACCTTAACCGAAGAGATTTTTTAAAACGCTCACTAATAGGCGCAGCAAGTGCCTCTCCTCTACTCACGATGCTCGGTTCCCTTCAGCATCTTGAAGCAGCTCAAAGTGGTGGTGCGTATAAAGCCATAGTCTGTATCCTACTTGAAGGTGGGGCTGATGTCTTTAATATGGTGCTGCCTACCCAGTCGCACCATTATAACAACTACTACAGTGCCCGTCAGGAAATTGCACTGCCACAAGATACACTCCTGCCACTTAACCATACCAATGCCAATGGAAATAATCCCCTACATTACGGAATGCGAGACAATATGCAGCAGATGCAACAGCTTTTTCAGCGTAAAGAGCTTGCCATCATTGCAAATATCGGTACACTAGTACAGCCTACAACACTTGAAGATATCAACAACGGTTTCCCTCTGCCGACACAACTCTTTTCACACAATACGCAGCGGGCACTCTGGATGATGGGAAATGCCAAAGATGTTGAAAACAAAGGATGGGCGGCACGCTGCGGTAATCTGTTTTACCCAATACCCAATCCCTATGTGAACATTACCGTCGGTGGTAATAATATGATGCAGCTCGGCGGTATTACCGAAGCCATTGCATTCGATGATGCCTACATATCTCCCAACACTATGCGCTACTATGGTTTTGGTCCTGAATCGGGAGGCTCTGAATTGGGCAACGTCTATCAGAACATCTATGAAGCCCACCAAAACAGCCACCACAAATTAATGGCGGCATTCACACGCCGCCGTGTCAATAAGCTCAATCAGAATGTAGCACTCAAGGGGCTCTTTGACAATGTGGCACAATTTAACGGATTTGATAACGGTGTTCATGAAAGTGGACGCTCGCTAGGAAGACAATTGGAATTGGTAGCACAGATTCTTTCCATACGCAACAACTTTCCGGGTCAGCGAAAACGACAAATCATTTTTGTTAATCATCGGGGCTGGGATACGCATGCTAGTGACAATAAACATCAAGTCAATTATCTAAGCGATTCGTTGGGAACGTTTCAAGATGCCATCACATCTCTGGGTATTGCCAATAATGTCACCACGTTTACTATCTCCGATTTTGGACGTTCACTTACCTCCAACGGTAATGGAACCGATCACGGTTGGGGAACGCACGGCTTTGTGATGGGCGGTGCCGTCAATGGCGGCGATATCTACGGAACCATGCCCGCACTCTATAGAGATTCTGAAGATATGTGGGGCAATCGTATGATACCGACAACATCAATGGAACACTATTTAGCAGCCATTGTTCAGTGGTTTGGAGCCAATGACGGCGAACTCAATACCATCTTTCCAAATTTACACACCTTTGGAACAAATCATTTAAATTTTATGCGTTAATTTTTTTCAGTTTCGGTCATTAATTTTTCTCTGTTAAGATTCAGCCACAAAGGATTTTAGATGTTAATTGACTCATTTCTCTCGTTCGGTCTGTTTTTTATAACGGCCGTTTTTATTGTGGTTGCCTTTTTATTTTTGTATGCCCGGGTAACACCTTATGATGATTACCAGCTCATTTTTGAAGAGAACAATACCGCTGCTGCTATTGGCTTTGGTGGTGCAATACTCGGTCTGTGCATTCCTCTTTATAGTGCACTCATTAGCTCCGTCTCTTATGGAGATTTTTTGATCTGGGCCGTCATTGCCATGCTCATTCAACTCCTGTTTGCCTTTGCCATGACACGACGCAAAGGAACGTTCTCTTTTGAAAGCAGAATTACCGAAGGCAATATCCCCGTAGGAACGCTTATGGGATTTCTATCCATCTCCATTGGTCTTGTCAATGCAGGATCCATGAGCTACTAAGGTGGCTCCTTGTGTCTAGGTTTTTACTGCTTCTACTTCTGGGAACGCCACTGTTCTCTGATCTTCTTGATATCAATGCTAGTATTACCGGGAGTACCTATTTTACAGAAAAAAATTATGCTAAAGCACTACCACTGCTGCAACAAGAAGTTGCCAAGGGGCTAAAACCTTCTATGTACCAGTTGGGTTATATGTATCAACACGGTCTGGGCGTGCCTCAGGACTATCACAAAGCCGCTACACTGTTTCAGCGAGCTGCGTCTGATTTTGAATATACACTAGCCGTTCCCAACAGTAAGGACATTGTCAAGGCATCGTTTGCGCAGCGTTTGAGCAGTCAGCTCGACCCATCAACAAATAAAAGCGGTGATGCCTTTGCCCTGTCCAAACTCGATACCGATACACCCGAAGCCAAAGGTCTGTTAACTGCATTTTTAAGTGATGGATTTTTTGGTTTAAAACCTTATAAAACCAACTATATTTTACCGTTGGCATATGCCGGCAATAAATACCCCCACATCTCTTCAAATACTCACTACAGTAATTATACGCTCCAGGACGCTCAGGAGTATGGTGTTTATGACAGCAACATAGAGGTCGAATTTGAACTTAGCCTGAGAAAACCGCTTACCTACAATCTTTTTGGGCTTAACGAATCCATTAATGTTGCCTATACCCAGAAGGTCTGGTGGCAGCTTTACAGTCTCTCAGCACCCTTTCGCGAAACCAACTATGCCCCAGAAATATTTATTGTTATTCCAACGTCACGAGGCATCGACAATCGTTCGGGACTCAAGGCACTCAAAGTCGGCTATATTCATGAATCTAATGGTCAAGAAGGATACCGGTCACGTTCTTGGAACCGTCTTTATTTCAGCGGTATGTGGCAATGGAAAAATTTGCTTCTGGCAACGAGAGTCTGGTATCGAATCCCTGAGAATAAAAAATATGAAGGGTACTACATTGGTAAACCCAATCCGAAAACCGGACTTTATGAGCCAAATTACAGTGGTGATGACAATCCCCATATTGAAGAGTATCTCGGCTTTGGCGATATTCGCATAAACTACCTTTACAAAAAACATCAGTTTGGCGCACTGCTACGTTACAATTTCGGTTCGGGAGGGACACACCGTGGTGCCATGGATATTCACTGGTCCTACCCGTTCTTGCACTCGAAAAACACCTTTTGGTATGTCAAACTATTTAACGGCTATGCAGAAAGTCTCATAGACTATGACCAATCAGTTACCAAAGCCTCTTTTGGCTTCTCGTTTTCTCGGGCACTTTTTTGAAAATACATGTATATATCGTTACTCTCTGCCAACTTCTTGAATAATGTTTTTAATGGTATGACCCTCAATGGCCATATAGGTTAAAAATATTTTTTGAGAATATTTTAGAAACCTTGGACTATTGGGAATAAGCAGTACATGGGACACCGGCAATGTAATTTTCTCTTTTATGGTAGCCGTAACCGGGTCAATGCGTACGACTTGACGAGCATCTTTAAAAAACAGACTCATGTATTGCTCATCTTCAACCAACAGAGGCGTACTGCAATTATGCGTAATGTTTTGCTCTAAATCATCATATGACACCATCGCTTTACCCTGGTGCCATCCAATGCTCACCAACCCAAGATCAACAGGTTTTTTTCTACTATTACTCAACACTCCCGTAAGAAACAGCCTGTTAGAAATTTTCAATCCAATGGGTTGAAAAGCCATAGGGTACGCATCTAAATGACGATGCAGTACTCCGGTTGCATCGATCTCATAAAAAAATAGACTCATCCGCTTCTTGGACATTTCATTACCATAGAGAAATATCTTCTCATTATCTATGTCAAAAGATGCCAACATTTGGGTATGCGTTTCGTACAGTATCGACGTATCAAAACGTCCCTGAGCATTTTTTTGTAATGTGATCAGTACGGCATCGGTTGCTCTTTTTTGTGAACGCAATAGTACTATAGCACCCTCTTTATAGGGCATCATTTTAAATACGACATAATCTTTGTAGTTTGGAAACCGTACAATATCATAACGCTTTTGCTCTATATCTTTTAAATAGAGTAGCTCAACAGTGGCATCCTGATCTCCTGCACGCTCCATTGAAAACAGCAATGATCCATCGGAAAACAGCAGCGTATGGGGGTAGTATTCATCTTCTAAAGAGAGCGCCGAGGTATCACAGAACGTAAGAATGGTGTGCAGTTTTTTAGTCGGAATATCTAACGCCAGAACTTCAACACATTTTGATCGGGTCTCGGCAATGAGAAACATGTGGGTAGCATCAATGGCAATTGCCTTTTCTACAAAGGCATGATCAATATTGAGCTTGATCGTACTACGTGTTTGTAGCGCCCGGTCCAACTCATACAGATATACGGCATAATCATCGTTTGCATTACTAAAGTTAATGTCGTTACAGACGACAACAATATTGTTCATGCTAAGAGGGTTGGCACACACTCTGTCATGCATCATAAAATTACCGGCACTCACGGCAGAAACTAAAACTGCCAATATTACAATAAACTGCATTTTTTTCCTCGTCTCTAAGAC
>JALUJE010000211.1 GCA_027057185.1 Helicobacteraceae bacterium
TCTAGAGTGTTAAAAAAATCTTTTCTACTCGCATATAGTAAAATATATTTTTTACCTGCATCTTTTTTAAAGTAAGAGATTGTTTTCGAATTTTTGTGTATCAGTCCTTCTTGAAATATAGGAGTCAACAGTACCACCTTCGCAGCATCGAGATGCTGACATCTTTTTAAAACAAGCCTGTTTAGTACAACAATACCGTCTGAGAGTCTATACACACATGCATCAAGCCACTGTGTATCAGGATAAAAATCTGACCCGTGGTAAGTTAGAACATTTTTTTTGGCAAAAAGCTTTCCTAAGAGTAGAGCAGCGAGAATTTTCCACCTCTTTATATAATGAATATGTGTAATATCGTATTTACGAAATGATACTAACATTGCTCGCGAAAAGAGGGCGGTCTGAATGTGTCTGTGTTTAAAAGCATGTAAAATATTTTCTACGCTTTTGGTAACTCCCCCTGAGGGGGGAGGGGCTTTGCCAAATATAAGAACCGAATTCATAATGAGAGGCTATTTCCTTGTAATTAGTAGGCTTAGTGAACCAGATAATCTTAGTAAAAATACTACGCAATCATCTCTTTTGATTATGGAACAGGACAATCGCTTTGTATTTGTGATATCGGGTCATTGTAACGAATTCCTTTTAATGCAAAGTAAACTTTTGAGACAAGCAGATAGAGATAGTACTTTTCGGGTCGTATAACCGTTCGAAAAGCAATACCTTCTTGTCGTATCGGATTGAACTTTCTTTTAAAACGATCAATGCCCGCTTGTTTAGAATGTTTCTGTATGTGAATACGGGTTCCGACAAAATCATACATACGAACACCTCGTTTCTGTAAAAATTTCATAGCTTCATAGTGCAGTAAATCAAGACTGCCCACCTGAGGCTTTGCAATACTTCCGGCATACATGGCATAGCCCCGTTCATGATCGTAAAGCAGTATAAGTGAACCCTGAATAGCTTCCTCTTTTGTTGCTATGAGGAATACGGCGTTATCGCACAAACGGAGTAATTTCTCAAGATACTCTTTTGTAGGGTAATGAACGGAGGCCTGTCGTGCCAGTGTGGCTTTAATATTTTCATACACCAGTGCAACATTGTCGGTAGTATAGACACGTACCTGCTCTTTTAATGCCTTTCTAATGGCATTTCTGCTTTTTGGGTTAAAGGAGTCAAACAGGGCATCGGGAGTTTTGTCAATGTTGACCTCGTAGGTTCCCCAGGGAACACAGACGCTCTCTTTGGGGCAGGATTGAAAGACAACGTTAGATTGTGCCTTGTAGATAAAATCGCATAATCGATGATGTTTGACATAATCAATCACACCGTCCATAAAATTTTGTTCTTCTTCTCTACTTATATTGGTACCTCTTGCAATGGGAGCAGTGGTAAAGACCATACGGGTAAAAATGGCGCGTTTATCTAAAAAATAGGGGAGTATGTGGGTATTATTGATGAACCAGCCGTAGCGGGGACTTTTGATTTCGAGATACTGCTGTTGTCCCAAAATGGGTAATAGATCGGCGAAGTTTGAATTGTCTTTGACGTTGTGAATCTCTTCGGAAGTTTCAGGACGTTGCTGCATATAATGAGCGGCAACGTCTTGGAGTGTCCAAAATTCAATCTGATCGCAATGGTGCCGTTGAAGATAGCTAAAGAAGCGATGTAGTTCGTCAATGCCGTAACTGACTTTGGAGTGGGCAATGAACATAACAGGAACCGTTTCGCTGGTGTGCGCATTGTTTTGAATGACACATTTCACCATAGAAATTAAAGTAGCAGAACTCATGGTGTTGAGATCTGCCATGTAGTAATTGCGTGTGAGTATTTTTTGAATTTTTTGATAAAGCGAGAAGTTCTTTTCTGAAATTTTTTGACGGTAGCGCTGTTTAACACGTTTTTTGGAGACATAATATTTAAGATTCAGGTATTTTAAAAAGGCAATGGGGCTTTTACATGTAAATAGCGGTAGTTCAATGAACTCACTGGAATAGACATTTTTCGATAATGTAGTATTGACATACCAGAGCTTGTATTGATGTGGAGAATTTTTGTATTCGAAATTGACCTGTTCGGATTCAAATTTTGTATTGGGTACGACGGAAGAATCTACTTTAAAGCCACATTCTTTTAAAGCACGTAAGAGTTTTGACTCGTCACTTACCGCCCATGAGCCGGCGCGAAAACCGATGCACTCGTAATCTTCTCGGTAAGGCTGCAGCAGTGTCTCTAAAAAGTCTTTTCCCTCTTTGAGGACACGAACAATATCCTCATACGGCAGTGAACAGATATCGACCGTGTCAAGATCAAGCTGGAATGTCTGCGCAACAGCATCATAGCGGGCATGATACCACTGGGCATGATAGTGCAGCTGGACATCATGCCCTGCATTAACGGCATCAATCAACTGTTTGGTGATTTTGGCATTGTCCTGATGAAGTTCGGGATGATCTGCGCCATATTTTGCATAGGCGGCATATTGACCGTACTCAAACATGATGGTGAGCTTGGCACCATATGGCTCTAAAATATCGAGCAGATGTCTTGTGGTGGTAATCTGTTCAGACGTTACATTACCGCTACCATCTCCAAAAAGTTCATAATCTGATGATAATACTAATGCAACCTTGCCCATGCTCTCATTAGTTCCTTATGGA